>JAUQXG010000438.1 GCA_030834765.1 Lutispora sp. | reverse complement strand
CAGATGATTTAAAAAAATCTTCAAAGATTGTAGAATCTATTTCTAATGAAATAAATGGAGCATCCCAAGAAATCGCATCAGAATCCGTTTCTTTAGCAACCAGTATAAATGTAGGAGCAGATTTCTTAGAAAATTTTTCGGGAAAGCTTGATGATACGATTTCTGACATAGATAGCTTAAATAAAAATACAAGTACAACAAAGGATGTAATCGATAAGAGCGTTCACAATTTAAACAATTTAAGAGAAATAGAAAATAAGAATAATGAACACTTTATAAAGATTTATGATATTATTGATTCCTTTAACAATAGTGCTGCCAATATAAATGTTATGGCTGAGGTGATATCCAATATATCGGGACAAACTAATATGTTAGCCTTAAACGCAGCCATAGAAGCAGCAAGGGCAGGAGAATCAGGGAAAGGTTTTGCTGTAGTAGCCGATGAAGTGAGACGGCTGGCAGAACAATCAGCTCATGCAGCCAAGGAGATTGAAGGTCTGATCAAAGCCATACAGCAAGAAGGCCAGAAGTTTACAGAAGTAAAAGCCCAGCTTATATCCATAGGGGAGAGCAGAGAACAAATTAATACAGATATATTTCATGACTTTGACACAATAAAAGATAGTATTGACCATAATATTGAGTTTATAAAAAACAGCCATACAAAAATGGAATCCATTGCAGATGACAAGTCAGAAATAGGAAATATTATGGGAAATATAGGAATGATCTCTGAGAGGACTTCTTCAGCAACAGAAGAGATTACTGCATCCTTAGAAGAGCAGCATGCCCTTATTAATACCATGTGTGATCATATTGAAAGGCTTTATGACCATATTGATGGGTTAAATGGATCTGTGAGGAAGTTTAAAGTTTAATAGTATTAAAATAAATTAGATGCCGAATTTTTTTGGTATCTAATTTATTTTGAGATGTTTGAAAATATTATCAAATAACTTCACCATCTTATATCCAGCAGGAGTGCTGATAAAAGCTTGTAAAGATAATCCCAAAGTCCCTGCAAAGACTAATTCTCTATATATAGAAAGATGCCAGCATAAAAGAAAAATAGTGCTTGCACATAGCAAATATAATACCGTAGCACGAATGTTTTTAAGAAGCTTATTGCGGTAGGAGGATATGAGGGAAAAGAAGGAGAATAAAACCAGAAGCAGCAATAAACTTAGGCTTGAATGGATATATATATGCTTTGCCATGAGTGCAAATGATAGATAAACAGTAAGGGTAAAAACAAAGCACCTTTTGTAGGAAGTGCAATGGGGACCATCTGCCAGCATTCTATAAAAGAAAGGAGGAATCATGAGAAATATAGCATAAGGAAGCGTTCCCATAAAATAGGCAAAAAGGAATACCGTGGCGGTCTCTATTAAGGTTCCAATAACGGACTCTAATCCATATCTCATTGCAGATGCTTGCTTTGGACTAATATCAAGATCTTTCACGATCCAGGCTGTAATTTTTTCTGACAGCTTCTTTATCATTTTCATTTACTCCTCTAAATATATTACCAAGGCTTAGGGAAAATGGTACAATATGATTATATGATATTTATGAGGTGAATACAATGTCATACAAAGTAGTTATTGCTGAAGATAACAAACACGAGCTTGATATATTGTACAATATTTTATCTGAAGACATTACTTTGGAGGTGGTTGGAAAATGCAGGACAGGAATTGAGGCAGTGAAGTGCTGCGAGGAAAAAAAACCAGATATTGTTTTTCTGGATATCAATATGCCTAAAATGTCAGGTATTGAAGCTTCTAAGATGATTCGGGACAAAGACAG
>JAUQXG010000437.1 GCA_030834765.1 Lutispora sp. | reverse complement strand
CCAGCCCATAGAAGCCCAAGCAGTTCTCTTGAAGCTGCTGCAATATCATCTGAATATACAATGACTGTAGTATCAGGAGTTATTCCGAAGTCTTCCAGAGATTTCTTTACTAATTCAATAGGACCAAAATTCCAATATTGTTCACTCTCAAGGTTATCTGTATTAAAATGCATCGCTCCTGGTATATGTCCCTTGTTATAAACTTCTGAAGTTGGACCCCAGCTTGTTTCAAGTATCATATATTCGCTGCCTGCATATGTATCTGGTTTTTCACCTTTCATAACTGAATTTACCCACTCTGGGTAAACTACCATTTGATAATTCGGAAGTGCTTCCATAGGAAGGCTAGCAGTATCTGCCCATTCCTTTAAATTTTCAAACTTGTATACATTTTTATAGTTTAATGCACTTAATTCCTTCATCATCCTATCTGTTTGATCATTTTGGCTGTGATATAGAATCAATGTCTTATCTGATGTTAAACCTTTTTCATTTAAAAGGTCTTGGAGAGGCTTATCCTTTAAATCATTTAGCCAGTTTACCGGAAACTGAACTGCATTCTTTATGTGTCCCCCACGACTGATACCATCAATTTTCCAGCCATTATATGCTTCATCTTTTCTTAAATCAACGATAACGTAATTAGCATTATCAATATTCTTTTGTAGTTGCTCTAAGGATATCACCTGAGAAGCTGAATTGCTTGCACCTGCGGTTGGTGTTGTATTAGCAGGTTCATTTTTGGGGCTGCATCCTACTAAAGCTAAAACTAATAAAGCAGTGAATAGGAAGAATATCTTATTCTTAGATCTTAATAGCATATTATCTACTCCATTCTAATTATTTTGCTATTATAGTATAATGCTGGTATATTTCTTTTACAAATAAGTTATGTCGATTATAACTTAAAGGAGTATAGAAAATTTCTATACTCCTTTAAGTCACCCTATTTTCTATTATCTTTGACCACCATCTCATATGCTACTAAAAACAATTGCAAGAAAACCATTATAAACAATGCAATTAGCATAAAATAATACACTTTGAGTTCATGAGCCTTTTGAAACATCAATGCAAAATATGAAACGAGGCCAATGATTACTGCAAGGATAGAAGCCTTACATCCCTTTAACTCGTTGGCCTTTATAGCATCAAAAAAAAATTTCAAAGCGCAAAGTGGTATTACGATAACCAAAATATATTCATACAAATCTAATAAGTCTTGGCTAAACCATCCTTCTTGAAATTTTTGATTTTGATAAACTAAAAATCTCATCATGCCCATCTTTCTAGTTGAATAATATTGTAATAGACCGATAGATATTAGTAGAGCTATATCAATGATGATTACGGACTTATTTAAAATATTCTTCCTAATATCCATCCTTTGTCCTCCCATATCATTCATATTGATTATATGAAAGCATTTCATGCTATCATATAAATTATAATTTTAATTATAACATTTTTTCAATTGCTTTTAAAAGTATTTAATACTCATTGCTTCTCTGACTTCGTCCAAGGTTTGCTTTGCAATCCCTTTAACCTTCTCTGTTCCGGTCATAAGTATGTCTTTTATATAATCCTGTTTTTCTTCCAATTGCATTCGTTTTTCTCTTATTGGTGAAAGAAAAACATTTAAAACTGATTCAAGGTTCTTTTTACATGCCACACATCCGATTCCAGCATTTTTGCACAATTCTGATATATTCTTGCATTCTTTTGTATTGAAAACCTTATGATAAGCATAAACAACACATACATCAGGATTTCCTTTATCCTTTAATGTAATTCTATTGGGATCTGTAACAGCACTTCGTACTTTTATATTCACGTCTTCTTCTGAATCAGATAAATAAATACAGTTATTAAGACTTTTACCCATTTTAGCATTCCCATCCAGTCCCATTAATCTAGGGCAGTTCCCCAGCAATATTTCAGGCTCAATCAAAACAGGTTTATATAGCGCATTAAACCGTCTTACAATTTTCCGTGCAGCCTCTATATGAGGAACTTGATCTTCGCCCACTGGCACTAGATCTGCTTTGCAAAAAGTTATATCTGCTGCTTGACTTACTGGATATCCAAGGAAGCCATATGTCATATCTTTATAACCATATTGTGTTGCTTCTGTCTTAATCGTTGGATTATGCCTTAGGGAATTCACTGTTACCAGCATGGAGTAAAATACTGTCAATTCTGCGATTTGAGGTATCATTGACTGTACAAAGAATGTTGATTTTTTTGGATCTATCCCTGTAGAAATATTATCTATCACTACATCACAAACTGCATTTCTTAATATCTCCGGTTTTTCAAAGTGAGTGGTCAGTGCCTGAACATCCGCAACGATTATAAATGTTTCATATTCGTTTTGCAGCTTTATTCTATTTTCCAAGCTTCCAACGTAGTGTCCAATATGAAGTCTTCCAGTAGGTCTTTCTCCTGTTAAAATTCTTTTTTTCTTTTCCATAAAAATTCCTCCAATATATTTTATTGTATTTAGTAGGAGATCTACCAATCACCCTCTATAAAACCTCCTCCTGTAAAAATCAGATCATTACAAAAAAATAAAAAACCCTTGCCCTGAAATAGGACAAGAGTTCATTCTCCTGCGGTACCACCTAAATTAACATAAATGCTCACTTAAATACATGCACAAACATACATGACGTTTTGATAACGGGTACGTTTCCCGGCTGCTGCCACTCCCAAGCCCATTCAATACATGCTCCTATATCGCATTCCTACCATTTGCGACTCTCTGGGATCTTAGCAGGTATTTACTCTTCTTGTTCATCGTTTTAAATATATTTTTATTTATTATATGGCTAAATCTTATAAATGTAAACATTTTTGATTGTTTATACGTTGGTATTATACTAAAAAGCAAGCTGTATCTCAGCAAAGCAGAGAAATAAATTACAATTACCTGAATGTCTATAATAATAAGTAATAGAGGAATGACTATACATTACGATATAATTGTTTCCTTTTTCCAGTAACTTGGACATTGGAAGTTCGTTATTTATTTCTTTTTCATAGAACATCTAGATAATTTATTTTTTATGCTGCATTTGCTTTTTTCTTTGCATTATCCTAATATTCTTCCGGTGCTAAATAACCATTAGAGGCATGTATTCTTTATATGCTGTAAATATGTTAAGTTTTGTTTGAAAGAATTAAAATTTAATTTACTATGTGGTAACCTCTCTATAATATGGTGAATTAAAATAAATAAGTGTTATGATAGAGAAATATTAGAAAACATATAAAAAGCACTTCAAAACAACTTGAAGTGCTTTATGCATTCATTGTATATGGCGGAGAGAGGGGGATTCGAACCCCCGGACCGCGTTAACAGTCACACGCTTTCCAGGCGTGCGCCTTCAACCACTCGACCATCTCTCCATTTTATGAGACATGTTTTTTGCTCAACATGAGTATTATACTAGAATTATGTTTACATTTCAACATGTATTTTTTTATTATCTCTTTTTTTGCTTTATTCTATCACATATTCGTTAAGAAGCTTTTGCTTTTGACTCCACAAATCTTGTGATAAATCCACATAATATTTGTGAGGGTTCTCAAACCTCAGTATTTCTTCCCAAAGCGTATCCACTTGTGTCTTGCAATACTCTTTTATTTCATGAACATCAGGGGACTCATACACACATTTACCTTTATCAAAAATCTGAACCAATAATTTTTCTGCCTGAAAGTTTTTCATTCTTTTTCTCTTCCATGTATAAGTGGGATCAAAAACATCATAAGGCTTGCTGTCATCAATGACCTCATCATGCTTTGTAATAATATCCACCAATGCTTTTCCATTATTTTTATCAAACAGCCTATACAATTGCTTGAATCCTGGATTTGTAATCTTTTCAGGATTTTCGCTTAATTTTATTTTAGGAATAATATTTCCATCTTCTTCAATGGCAGTTAGCTTATATACCCCATCAAAAACCGGATTAGACTTTGAAGTGATCAGCCTTTCTCCTACGCCAAAACTATCGACTTTTGCTTTTTGGGTTAAGAGATCCCTGATAATATATTCATCCAAGGAGCTGGATGCAACAATCTTACAGTCTTCAAATCCTGCTTCATCCAGCATTTCTCTTGCCTTCTTTGATAAATACGCAATATCCCCACTATCTATTCTAATACCTGACGGTCTGAATCCTCTAGGAAGGATCTCTTCACGAAAGGTCTTAATGGCATTTGGTATTCCTGACTTTATCACATTATAGGTATCTACTAACAATAAACAGTTCTTTGGATATGTCTTGGCATAAGTCTTAAACGCTTCAAGCTCTGTAGGAAATGCTTGAACCCAGCTGTGAGCCATTGTTCCCATAGCTGGTATTCCATATCTGCTTTCAGCTATAGTACAAGCCGTTCCCGCACATCCGCCTATAAAGGATGCTCTGGCTCCAAATATTGCTCCATCATAGCCTTGTGCCCTTCTTGAACCAAACTCCATAATAGGCCTGCCCTCTGCCGCTCTCACGATTCTATTGGCTTTGGTTGCAATCAGACTTTGATGATTGATAGATAAAAGTACCATAGTCTCTATAAATTGTGCCTGAATGATAGGCCCTCTCACAATGATCATAGGTTCGTAGGGGAAAATAGGAGTCCCTTCTTTTATGGCCCAAATATCACAAGTGAATTCCATGTTTTTTAGATAATCTAAAAAACCTTCGTCAAATATACCTTTTTCTCTTAAATATTCAATATCGTCCTCTTGGAATTTGAGATTCTTTATATACTCTATAAGCTGCTCTACTCCTGCCATGATAGCAAAACCGCTTTTATCCGGCAGTGTTCTAAAAAACATATCAAAATACCCTATTTTATCTTTCATACCGCTTGTATAATAGCTGTTTCCCATGGTCAATTCATAAAAATCAGATAACATAGTAAGATTTCTCATCATTATTCCTTCTTCCGTAATTCATCTTTTTATCCTAGAGACCTCCAACCTGTAGACAAGACTCCTTCTTGAGAGCCCAGCATATTGGCCACTTTTTCTATTTGTATATCTCTCTTTCCTCCAGTTACTATTGTTGCGCTAATAATCACTTTATCTTCAAAATATACATTTCTGCTATCTATGCTTTTTATCACCACATTCATTTCATCTGACGAATTGATGAGCATGGCTCTTAGCTTTTCTGCCACATTGCTAATGCAGCTTATATTGATCTCATAATCAAAGCCATCTTCTTGCTGTACCAAGCTTTTGTTGAATATTTTTCTGATCATAGGCACCAAAAGCACATTGGCCACAAGAATAACTAATGTGCCAATAAAAGCATATTCTAAAAAACCTAAACTGGTGAGTATCCCAATAGCAGCAGTACCCCAAAGAGTAGCTGCAGTATTTAATCCTCTTACATTAAAGCCTTCTCGCAGTATCACTCCTCCTGCTAAAAAGCCTATGCCTGAAACTACCTGAGCAACGATTCTAGACCGATCTCCCACCGTATCAAGTATCCCAGCAGAAACAAAAAGAAATGTGCCTATACAAACAAGGACATTGGTTCTTATGCCTGCCAATCTATGC
>JAUQXG010000003.1 GCA_030834765.1 Lutispora sp. | reverse complement strand
TCCATATTGGCACCACCGATTACGGTTACATAACTATCTCCTGAAATGATATAGCCTTTTCCTGCTATATAGCCCTTTTTCATCAGATTTGTAATATGCACAGCGATAGAAGACCGTGTTATTCCTAAATAGTCAGCGATTTCCTGCTGTGAGACCATTGGATTCTTTTTTATAATTTCTAGAATTTCTATTTCTCTAGACGTCATTACTTCACCAACTTTTGTTTATAATATAAGCTTATGCTTATATTATAAATAGAAATAAAGAAAAATGCAACTTAGTTTTTTATTTCTTTATTGATCCGCTTATTCTCATACATCAATATGTCGATTTGCTTTTGAAATTCCTCCACTTTCATATGGGAATGGTAGTCATACACAGCATAGCCCATGCTAAAGCTAAGCTTATAAGGCATCGCACTCTGTTCATTAAATTTTTCAATACAACTGTCAATTCTGCAAATAGTCTCATCCAAATCATCACTATTTGATATATCTAAAATAATATAGAATTCATCACCGCCGAACCGTGCAATAAAATCTACTGATCTAAGACAGCTTTTAAGCAGCTTTACGGAATTCACTAATGCATCATCTCCCATATCATGACCAAAGGTATCATTGATAGATTTAAAGTTATCCAAATCTATGAGAATAGCAGAAAAAGTCTTATTCTCCGTGCTTGTGCTGATTTTTTCCTTCATGTAAACTTCAAGCTTTTTGCGATTGTATGCCCCTGTTAAATAATCAATGCTCATGTTGCGATTTTGAATATTAAAAAATGCGATCAGCAAAGACAGCGTGATGCCATTTAAAACTAATGATGTTCCATACAAAATAATTTGCAAGATGGCACATGCAAGAGGAATGGTCAGAAAAAATACAAGAGAAAGGTAATACTTTTTTTCAATATTTTCACGATTTGCTATGATTAAAATAAAGGCTGCAATATTTAGCCCAAACATAATAGATGCAGGAACCCAAAAAAGGATTCCTCTATGGTAGATATTTCCTGAGTCAATATAGTAAAACCATCCGAAAGCTTGAGACAATATTAACATAAATACGTTTACTGCATTAATCGCAATCAAGGGATATATCCACTGTTTCATTTTATCCTCTTCATCAAATATCTGGCAATGAACATATAGTAACCAAAGAGAAGGCAGAACAGGATTTAACAGGTAAATCAAAAAATTCCCCAAATGATTGATCACAGAATAAATCGTCCCTGGGTTGCCATCAAATCTGCTGAATATATCCACAACCAGCATCAACATTGTAACCTGTACCAGCATCATAAAAAGCTTATGCTGCAAAAAAACTTTTTCATTATGTTTTAAGGCATGTATATAAACAAAAATTAGTAACACGATAGAATATGTATTTATGATTAAGTTAGTTGTAAAATTCAAAACCTATCACCCTTTATTTAAAAATCTTTACAAAGTTTATCAAAAAATACCACTTGTATATTCTATCATTCACATTCTTATTTTTCAAATTGCTTGCCCAAAGGATTGTTATACAGCAAAATCCATCATAAATGCATTGCCTTTACAGCAATTCAAATATTGAGGTTCAGGATGCAACATACTATAATATCCTCTTTCATTTTTCTTTGATTATCCACGACATAGGTTCTAAAATTAACTCTTCTTCTAAAAAAGGTAATCTGAAAGCCTTTTGTTCTGATGATTTATTCATGGCAATCAACATCATCTTATTGCTATTGCTTCTTGTAAATGCATAAATATCATCTTCAATAAATAAGGAATGAAAATCTCCAGTAACAAAAACATCATCACTATTTCTTAATCCTATGATTTCTTTATAAAAGCTTAGTATCTCTTCATTTTCATTTCCCCATGGATAAGTCCTTCTATTATCTGGGTCTGTATTTCCTCGCAAACCTGCTTCATCCCCATAATAAATGCAAGGTACACCCGGAAAAGTCATTTGAAAAACAACCACCAGCTTTAATGCTTTCACTGCCATCTCGGTATCGTGAAATTTATTTTCCATCACAGTCTGTATTCTAGCTACATCATGTCCGCTTATCAAATTTAGGCAGGAATAAAAGTTTTCTCTTGGATAGTTCTCATAAAGACTCATAATTCTTCTGTGGGCTGTACTTCCATTGATATAATCGGTGATAAAGTCAATCATAATATTTCTCAAAGGATAGTTCATAACGGAATCCAGCTCTTCCCCATAAAAATATTCTCTTCTTAGACCATAGCTGACTTTATTAGATGCATCTTCCCATACCTCTCCAATCAAAACAGAATCAGGGCTTACTTGTTTTATTTTTTTCTTTAAAAGCTTTATAAACTCATCTGGCAATTCATCGGCAACATCAAGTCTCCATCCCATAGCACCTTTTTTCATCCAATGGGAAAGTACACTATCCTCATCCCTTATGATGTAATCCAAATAGGAATCATTCAGCTCTGACACATTGGGCATGGCATCAATATCCCACCAGCATTTATATTTATGGGGATATTCTTCAAATTGATACCAAGGATAATATTTGGATTCTTTGGATTGATAAGCACCCACTTCATCAAATCTACCATAGCGATTGAAATATAAACTATCATCACCCGTATGACTAAATACGCCATCTAGTATTACCCTTATCCCTAAGTCCTTTGCCATAGTGCAAAGCTTTTCAAAATCAGCATCCTCTCCAAGCACAGGATCTATTCGTTTATAATTTGAAGTGTCATACCTGTGGTTGCTGGGAGACTCAAATATTGGATTTAAATAAATTGCGCCTATCCCTAGATCTTTAAGGTAATGCAGCTTCTCAATGATACCTTCTATGTTACCGCCAAAAAAATCCCATCTTTGGATTCTTCCCTGGCTGTCCTTTATATAAAAAGGATCATCCTCCCAATTGGCATATATAAAAGAATTCTTTTTCGGACTTTTTATGATTGAATTTTTATGATAGAACCGATCAGGAAAAATCTGATAGACCACCGTATTTTTAAACCAATCCGGCACCACATGATGTTTTTTATATACTGTTATCTGGTAAAAGGGAGGGATTTCGCAGTAGGTATAACCTACTCCTCCTAAGATAGCAGCATTATTTCCATAGTAAATGGTATCATTCTCTGTGGATATAGAAAAATAATAAAAAATCAATCCCGTATAGTCCTTTGAATCTAAACTGACTTTATATATATCATCCTCTGTAGATAGATCAGAAGCTTCCATTATGTGTTTTTCTTCTGCATCTTTTTTTATTGTATGGAAATAAACTTCCTTATGCCTTAGACCTTTTGAAACGAGAAGGGCTATAGAAAGTACTGTTCCACTTTCTATAGCGCCAAATGGACTTCTGAAGGCATGATCATGAGAATCATGAAATAATTGCTCTTTCATCTAAAAACCTCTTCCCCTAAGATTTATCTGCAATTCCATATATCTTTTGCATATTCAAGTATTGTCCTATCGCTTGAAAAGGTACCTGATGCTGCAATATTTCTTAATGACTTTTGCAGCCAGCCATATTTATCTTTATACAGCATATCAACTCTATCCTGTGCCGATACATAGGAATCAAAATCCTTTAATATAAAATATTCATCATTCTGCTCAAGGAGTGAATTTATAATTTCATCAAATTGATCTAAACCCTCTTCATCACTCCAATTGGATATTTGATTGATAATCTCCATGATCCGATGATCTTTTTTGTATTCCTCAATGGAATTATATCCACCATGCAGATAATAATGAACTACTTCATTTTCAGTCAGACCGAATATGACGATGTTATCACTGCCTACTGCATCCTTTATCTCTACATTTGCTCCGTCTAATGTTGCCAAGGTAATGGCTCCATTCATCATAAACTTCATATTTCCTGTACCCGATGCTTCTTTTGTTGTTGTGGAAATCTGCTGACTGACATCTGCTGCAGGTATAATAATTTCCGCTGAAGAAACCTTATAGTCTTCCATAAATATAACCTTGATCTTATCTTGAATTGTTTTATCATTATTTACTAAATCTGCAAGACAATTTATAAGCTTAATGATCTGCTTTGCCAGCCTGTAGCTAGGTGCTGCCTTACCTGCAAATATAAAGGTTCTAGGTGTTATATCAAGATTTGGATTTTCTTTTAATCTATTGTAAAGATTTATGATATTCATCACATTGAGGACTTGTCTTTTGTATGCATGTATTCTTTTCACATGTATATCAAAAATAGAATCAGGATTGATATCTATATTTTGAGTAGCCTTAATCTTATTAATCAGCTCCAGCTTATTATTCCTTTTTATTTCTCCAAGCTTATCTAGAAAGGAATAATCATTTATATATTGATTTAGATTAGCCAGCTCCATAGGATTCCTTATCCAGCCGGGACCTATTGCATCGGTTATAAGCCGGGATAATGCTGGATTAGAAATAAGCATCCATCTTCTATGGGTAACTCCATTCGTCTTATTATTGAATTTATAGGGCGTGTCATGATAAAAATCCGACATGACTTGATTTTTTAATATCTCTGTATGAATCTTTGCTACTCCATTGACACTTTTGCTTCCAGCTATGGCAAGATGAGCCATCTTGATATAGCCGTCTGCAATAATGGCCATTCTGGAAATTTTATTCCAATCACCTCTATATTTATCCCATAACCCCTTACAAAATCGCTCATTGATTTCTTCAATAATTATATATATCCTTGGGAGCAATTCTTTGAACATGATGATATTCCATTTTTCCAGAGCCTCTGGTAGAATTGTATGGTTTGTATATCCTACAGTGTTTGTTGTGATTCTCCATGAATCTTCCCAACTGAGCCCCTCTTCATCCATGAGTATTCTCATGAGCTCAGGTATGACTAAGGTAGGATGGGTATCATTAATTTGAATAGAAATATACTCATCCAAACGATAGATATCTAGCTTTCTTTTTTTATAGGTCCTAATAATACTTTGAATTCCAGCTGAAACCAAAAAGTATTGCTGTTTTAATCGCAGCTGTTTGCCTTGCTCAAATTCATTGCTGGGATAAAGTATTTGTGATATAGATTCTGCATTATACTTCTCTTCTACTGCTTTTACATATTCACCGCGGCTAAAAAGTGCAAAGTCAAAATCTTTATGCATAGATTCTGCGCTCCAAAGCCTAAGTGTATTTACAGTTTTATTTTTATATCCAACAATAGGTGTATCATAAGGAACTGCTAATACACTATCATACCCTTCATGAATGATTTTCAATTTCCCGCTATCCCAGTTTTCTTTTATATATCCGCCAAACCTAATTTCCACTGCTTTATCTGGCTTTTTTATTTCCCACACCTCGCCAGTTCTTAGCCAATTATCAGGGGCTTCTACTTGATAGCCATCAATAATCCTTTGCTGAAAAAAACCATATTTATATCTTATACCAGAGCCATGGCCTGCAATATTTAAAGATGCCATGGAATCTAAAAAGCATGCAGCTAGCCTTCCAAGGCCCCCATTTCCAAGGCCTTGATCTGTTTCTATTTCATTTATCTCATTAAAATCGATCCCAAGCTCTTTTAAGCTCTCTTTACATATATCCAAGATGTCAAGATTGATTAGGTTGCTTTCCAGTAACTTTCCAAGCAAAAATTCCATAGAAAAATAATATATTTGTTTTTCCTTACTGCTATTATATCTTTTACTTGTTTTAATCCAGTTCTCCATCGTGTATTTTCTTACAATATCTCCAATTGCCAGATATATATTTAGCTTGGGTGCATCCCTCAGCTCCGTTCCATAACATTCTTTTAACTCCGCTATCAAATCCTGCTTAAAATTTTCTTTCGATATCAGCATTATACCTCCTCCATGATTTTTTTGTACAAATCCACATATTTTTCAGTAGATTTTCCCCAGCTATTATCAGATTCCATTGCATTTTTCATTATTTTCTCCCAGGCATCTTTATTCTTATATATCTTGATTGCATAGTCTATCATGGCTCCCATTTCATCTGGGCTATAATTGGAAAAGCTAAATCCATTTCCTTCTCCAGTATATTCATTATAGGGGGTAACGGTATCCTTTAATCCCCCTGTTTCTCTGACAATGGGGATAGCCCCATATTTAAGGGCTATCATCTGCCCTAATCCACAAGGTTCAAAGAGAGATGGCATAAGAAAAAGATCTGCTGCTGCATATATTTTATGAGCCAGAAAGTCATCAAATTTTATATTTACCGACAATCTTCCTTGATATTTATCCTTTAAATGATCAAATAAATCTTCATAATACTTTTCTCCTGTACCTAGAAGAACGATTTGTGCATCCTCTCTCATTTTCTTTTCAATTCTTGTAAGTATCAGGTCTATGCCCTTTTGCTTCACAAGTCTTGTCACGATGCCTATTAAAGGAATATTTTCATCTTCATAAAGTCCAAGCTCCTTTTGCAGCTTTGTTTTATTAATGCTTTTTAACGACAAGGTATCTTTGTCATATTTTTGAAAAATCTTCTCATCTTTCTGTGGATCATATATGTTATAATCGATTCCATTTTCTATTCCATGTAAAATGGAGCTTTTGGCTCTAAAGATTTCATCCAGCTTTTCTCCATATAAGGGTGTTTTTATTTCTTCCGCATAATTATGGCTCACGGTGGTGATGATGTCGGAATAATTAATTCCGCCTTTCATGAAGCTGACACCGCCATAAAATTCTAATCCTGATATATTGAATAATTCTGGTTCTAATCCGATGATGTCCTCTAATATTTCTCGAGGAAAAACTCCCTGATAATATAAATTATGTATCGTAAATATGGTTCTGATCTTATCATAGATTGGATAATCTGCTTTTAATATAGGCGCTATCATTCCAGTATGCCAATCATGACAATGAATGATATCAGGAATAAAATCAATATGCTGCAAAGACTCTAAAACACCACGGCAAAAGAAAGCAAATCTTTCTGCTTCATCATAATAACCATACATGCCGCTTCTTTTAAAGTAGTATTCGTTGTCTATGAAATAAAAGGGTATACCATCATATTCTATATATTCTATTCCGCAATACTGTCTTCTCCACCCAACATCTACAGTAAAAGCATCTAGTTTTTGCATTTTTTTTCTGAATTCTGTTGGGATATCCGCGTATTTCGGTAAAATCACTCTAGCATCTATTTCTAATTTTCTTATTTCTTTTGCAAGTGAATATATTACTTCACCAAGCCCTCCACTTTTTAAAAAGGGGCTTGATTCTGATGCTGCAAATAATACTTTTATCATCTCTATTCCTCCCTGCAGCTATGCTGCATAAAAATCAAATTGATAAAGGCGAAGCCTTTTTCAAACCTACACCTTCCTTAAATAATCTGACCCTTTTCGATTACTATGGGGTTATCTTTTGTTCCTTTTAAAACTTTATTCTTGGACACAATGGAATTTTTATCTAAGATCACATATTCAAGACTAGCCCCTTCCTCTACCTTGCTGTTTTGCATCAGTATGCAGGAGCTTACAGCAGCTGTGTTTTTTATATGAACTCTTCTAAATATAACAGAGTCCCTTGCCTTCCCTTCAATGCAGCAGCCTCCAGCTACTAGGCAATTTCCTACATCGGCATTTTTTTGATATATGGTTGGAGGTTCATCCTTCACCTTCGTAAAGATTGGCCATGTTTGATGAAATAAATTGTTCATTGTGTCTTCAGATAAAAGGTCAAGATTTCTATTAAAGTATTCTTTTGTTGAAGTAATGCAAGCTAAATAGCCCTTATATTCATAAGCATATATGTGCATATTATTTTTCAGCTCAAATACTGTATCTTTAAAGAGATCATGATCTGCTCCCAATATTTTTTTATTCAATATATCTATAAAAAGCTTTCTTTTCATAAGAAATATTTCCATAAACACATTCTTATGCTGTTTTTTTCTGCGAATCAGATCAATAGCCATTCCATCCTCATCTATGGCTAAAGAATCGCACTCTTTGAATCCATCCTCAGATTCATGTATGTTTTTATACACCACAGTGATATCTGCATTTTTTTCTACGTGCTTTTTTAAGATATCTTTAAAATTAATGGTGCATATCATATTGCTTGGGCAAAATACTACATATTCCTCTCTGCTGTAAAAAATATAATCAAGATGATCTCTGATAATATCCATGTCGCTTCTTCTTACATTAGAATAATAGTTTATCAAAGGATTAAAAATAAAAATTCCTTCATTTTTTCTATCTAGATCCCAAGGTCTCCCATGTTCTATATGATCTAATAGGGAGCGGTACTTATTTCGAGTAAACATAAAAACCTTATCTATTTTTGAATGAACCATGTTGGATAGTGCGAAGTCAATAATGCGATACCTCCCTGCAAAAGGAACAGCTGCTAAGGGTCTATTATAGGTCAATTCAAGGATTTTATCTTCTTTTTCATTCAGGTTTATAATACCCAATATATTATTCATATATGGTACCCCCTTCCATGAAATAGTCATATGGTACAACTGTTATTTTTGATGAATCCTCTCTGCCAATGGTGCATTCTTCATTAATTTCACATCTGCTGCCTATAATACTTCTATGTATGATAGAATTCTCTCTTATAATGGTATTGCGCATGATTACAGTGTCTGATATATATGCACCTTTTCCAACATGCACACCAGGAAATAATACGGAGTTCACTACCGTGCCATAGATCTTGCATCCTTCTCCTATCATAGAGGTTGTCACCTTTGATTCTTTGGCCAAATATTGAGGCGGTTGA
>JAUQXG010000436.1 GCA_030834765.1 Lutispora sp. | reverse complement strand
GGATAAGCTTGGAGATATAAAATCAGAACAGGAAATAACATTAAGGGTCTACAATACAAATACAAATAAAGTAGAAGTTATGGATTTAGAACAATACATCATGGGGGTTGTAGCAGCAGAGATGCCTTTGAAGTTTAATATGGAAGCGCTCAAAGCTCAAGCACTGGCTGCTAGAACATATACTTTGATGAGAATAAAAAAATTCGGGGGAAGGGGCTGTGCCTATCATCCAGAAGCAGACATTTGCACAGATGCTGCACATTGCCAGGCATATAAAAATCCTGAAGATGTTGGCAAGGATATAGATAAGTTAAAACAAGCCGTAGGAGATACACAAGGTCAAGTGATTACTTATGAGAATAAGCTCATAGATGCGGTTTTTCATTCTACCAGCGGGGGTAAAACAGAAAACTCAGAGGATATATGGACAAATAGAGTTCCATATCTTAGAAGTGTAATCAGTGAATATGAAGAAGGGTCTCCCAAACTGATCACACAAAAAGAGATTTCTATAGATGACTTTATTGAAAGTATTAAAACCCTAGATAAAAGTGTGAAGATAAATAGCAAAGATTTACTAAAACAGATAAAAGTCATAGATAGAAGTGATGGAGGGCGTATAACCAAAATCCAGATAGGTGATAAGACTTTCAAAGGAGAAAATGTAAAATTGGCTTTAGGCTTAAACTCATCCAATTTTTCCATGAAGATGAATAAAAACTCTGTACTTTTCACCGTGACTGGATATGGGCACGGGATAGGGATGAGTCAATATGGAGCAGATGGTATGGCAGCAAAAGGTGCCAAATATGAAGAAATAATAAAACATTATTACAAGGGAGTAGAGATTGGAAAAGTTGGAGATATCGATTTTCTTAGCAGTAAATAGAAATGATTCTTTAGAAAAAGATATGAAATAAATTCATAATTTTATTACTGGGCTTGTATTAATTTTCAAACTTATGGAGATAATACTAGCGGAGGTGTAAAAGATGAATTTTACTAAAAAGTTTTTTAACAGGAGAAATATATATTTTACGGTAATAATTGCTGGATTACTCTTGATCGTCGGGGGCATGTGGCAATATAGGAACTATATGGACGAAAAAAGAGCTCAAATCCAATATGAAGAGGAAATGATGGACTTTACCGAGGAGGATGAACAACTACTACAGGAACAACAGCAAAGTGATGTTGGACTACAGGTAATCCAAGAAGATGAAGAAGAACAATTGGAAAATCCAAATACAGCGAAAGAAGTAGCAAAAATAGAAAATAGTAATCCTACAAGCACAAAGAAGATTACCGAAACTGCAGTACCAGCGATAAAAATGGAGGAGCCAAATATGCAAACCATGATCTCGCCAGTATTTGGTACGATCTCTATGGACTACTCCAATGAAAAGCTTTTATATTCAAAAACCCTTGAATTATGGTCTACCCATTTTGGTTTAGATATTAAATCCGATGAAGGTACAGCTGTGAGAGCAGCAATGGATGGTGTAATATCAGAAGTCGCAGATGATCCTCAATGGGGACTATCCATAACAATAAACCACGGAAGCGGAGTAAAGACAAAATACTCTAATTTATCTACTCTGGATATGGTAAAAGTAGGACAGAAAATTGTTAAAGGTGATGTCATAAGCGGAGTAGGAAAAACAGCACTATGCGAAATCGCAGATGACCCTCATATTCATTTTGAAGTTTTGAAGGACGGAAAGAATCTTGATCCAAAAGCATACTTACCTAAACAATCTCTAAAGCGCTAGCAAATATGGGCATTAATGTTCTATTTTAAAAAAAAGCTGCATATTAATTTAAAAACGACACTAAATTCCTGACCGGCAGCTATGCTGCAATAAATTAAATTTTAAAACTGAAGGTTTTATAAACAATAAGGGGGGTAGTAATAGTTGAAGGATTACATTGAAGAAAGAGCGTTGGAAATTGCGAAATATATAATTAGCAGTAAAACAACAGTGAGAGACGCAGCCAAAATATTTGGAGTGTCGAAATCAACTGTACATAAAGATGTAACGGAGAGACTGCCGAGAATAAACCCGAATGTAGCACTTCAGGTAAAAGAGGTTATGGATCAAAATAAGGCTGAAAGACATATAAGAGGCGGAAGAGCAACAAAGATTAAGTATCAAACTGTCGGAATGTAATTATATTAATATCCAAAAGTAACGCTGTCTAATGATAGGCAGCGTTTAAAGTTTTTGCAAAAAAATTCTCCAATACAAAATATGAGACTTTTCGTCACAATATTTATAAAAATTTGACAAAAAAAGAGGGTTTTTACGTTTTATATAGAAGAATAGATATTTGACGTAATTGATAAAAAAATTTATTCATATAGAATATTGTTGGAGGGATTTTATGTTGGGGTTTGGTGGACAAGATATTGGGATAGATCTTGGTACAGCTAGTGTTCTTGTATATATCAAAGGACGAGGTATCGTTTTGCAAGAACCTTCAGTTGTGGCTATTGATAGAAATACGAATACGATTTTGGCTGTTGGTGAAGAGGCTAGAATGATGCTTGGAAGAACACCTGGCAACATCGTGGCAATAAGACCACTTCGTGAAGGGGTCATATCGGATTATGAGATTACAGAAAAAATGCTTCGATATTTTATTGAAAAAGCCATAGGCAAAAAAAGAATTTTTAAACCTAGAATGATCGTGTGTGTGCCAAGTGGTGTTACAGAAGTGGAGAAAAGAGCAGTAAAAGATGCTGCTACAAATGCAGGTGCAAGAACTGCGACTCTTATCGAGGAGCCAATTGCAGCAGCTATTGGTGCAGGTCTGGATATATCAAAAGCTACAGGAAATATGATTGTTGATATAGGCGGAGGGACAGCAGATGTTGCGGTAATATCACTTGGTGGAATCGTTGTATCTGCTTCTATTAAAGTAGCAGGAGATAAGTTTGACGAATCAATTGTGAAATACATGAGAAAAAAACATAATATCATGATCGGCGAAAGAACATCAGAAGAATTAAAAATAAATGTTGGCACAGCATATCATCTAGAAACTCCATTAAAAATGGATGTAAGAGGCAGAAACCTGGTTTCTGGACTTCCAAAAACCATAGAAATCACATCAGATGAATTATTGGAAGCCTTGGCAGACCCAGTATCAGCCATAGCTGATGCAGTCCACTCTGTGCTGGAGAGGACTCCGCCGGAGCTGGCAGCAGATATCAGCGACAGAGGAATCGTTATGACAGGCGGAGGCTCTTTGCTTAGAGGTCTTGATACACTGATTTCTATTAGGACAGGCATTCCTGTTTATGTAGCCCAAGATGCAATATCCTGTGTAGCAATAGGAACAGGAAAATCTCTAGAAAACATAGATATCATAGAAGCAGCAGAAATAAATTGCAATAAAAAATCATTGCATGGAAATATGTATTAAATAATCAAAAAGACTATCTTTGATAGTCTTTTTGGTTATTCGGGCGCGAGGTTCGAGGCACCAGGCACGAGGTTTTGGGGCGGGGCGTTGGGGCGGCTGGCGCCCTTGCCCCCCCCGCACCCCAACGCCTAGCCCAAAACTGGGGCCGCGTGCCTGGGACCTGGTGCCCAATCGTGCGTAGCGCACGC
>JAUQXG010000435.1 GCA_030834765.1 Lutispora sp. | reverse complement strand
TATTTAAAATATAATGTAATCTAGTTATATATGAAACTTCCTCAAAACACTATTGAAAAGGGGATGAGTCTATGAAAAGAAATTTCATGCTTTTAGCTGCTGCTTTTATGCTTTTGTATATTTTTTCATGGCAATACTCATATTGTAGCCCTTCTGACTTTGAAATAAAGTATCAGGTTGACGAATTTTACCCGCCTTATGAATACGCTAAAGATGGTGATATCTATGGCTTTGATATAGAGCTAGGTAAGCTTATATTTAATGGCAGTCCTTATTCCGTGGAATATTCAAGCGATATATGGGCTAATGTATATAAAAGGATAAAGGCTAAGGAAACTGATTTATGCGGTTTAATAAGTATAACTGAGGCAAGGAAAAAAGATATTCTTTTTAGTAATACAGTGGTGGAGACCCATAGAGCTGTATATGGAAAAAAAACCCTAAAAGTCACTTCATTAGATGACATGAAAAACTATATAATAGGCGTTCAAAAATCAGACTATGCAGAAACGGTTCTAGTAGATCATTTGAAAATAAATAATTATTTTACCTTTAACAATTATGAAGATTGCATAGAAGCTCTAAACAGCGGTGTTATAGATATTATCTTTGGAAATCAGGATGTTATACATTACTTTCTCGTTAAGCATCAGCTTACTGAAAATATCGTTTCTCATCTCTCAAATCTATATCCGGCCAATATGGCCTATGGCATAAGTATGGACAGACCTGAACTGGTGACCTATATAAATTCCAGGCTTTTGGAATTAAAGAAATCGGGAGCTTATGAACGCATTTATGAAAAGCACTTCCACAGGCATTCAAACTATTATCAAGAAATAGAACGCAAAAGAAATTTGACTGTATTCATGATAGCCTTTATATTCATTATGGTTTTTATAGGTGTCTCTCAGTACATCATACACAAATTGAAAAGGGCCGTTAAGCGTGCAACTAGAGATCTCCAAAAAGAGCATGAGTGGCTCAGCGTTACCCTCTCAAGTATAGGAGATGCAGTGATAGCTACTGATGAAAAAGGCGATGTAAGCTTTATGAATCCTACAGCTCAAGAAATGACTGGTTTTAAAGAAGATGAAGCGTTAGGAAAGCCTATCTCGAAACTGCTAAATATAATAAATAATGTCAATGGAGAAGAAGTACAATTACCTGTCCAAACAGTAATTATTGAAAAAAAGACTGTTGAGCTTGCTAATAATTCTTCTCTGATAACAAAAGATGGGAAAAAGATACCTATCTCTGACTCTGCTGCACCAATATATAGTAAATCCGATGAATTCATAGGCGTTGTCATGGTTTTTAGAGATATCACAGAAAAAGTTGAAACAGAAAAAGCGCTCTATCATCAAGCATATCATGATTATCTAACCAATCTTCCAAATCGAAGAAGTTTTGTAGATAAACTAGATAAATCCCGCTATGCATGTGAGCTAGAAGGAAATAGTATCTCTGTATTTTTTATAGACCTTGATAATTTCAAGTCTGTCAACGACAGCTTAGGCCATGGTGCTGGAGATACTCTATTATATGAGGTTGGATTAAGGTTGTCTCATTCTGTGGGTGACATTGGATTTATTTCACGAATGGGCGGAGATGAATTTGCTATATTGATAGAAAATGCTGCCAATACTGAAGAATTGCGAATCATTGCGGAAAATATATTAAAACAGTTTACACGGCCTTTCATCATAGAAGGCAATCTGCTTCATATCACTCCAAGCATAGGTATATCATTTTGCGAAGGCAGGCTAGCAACATCAAAAGATGTATTGAAATTGGCTGATAAAGCTATGTACAAATCAAAAGAAAAAGGCAAAAATAATTATACGATTCTGGTATCATAAGAGAGAGCCCGACAAAATAAAAAGACTGTATAAAGCTTATATCCTTTTTAACTCATACAATCTCATTCAACTTTTATATTTCTTATATGCATAATGCGATGGGATCTTCCCCATCATCTTTCCTGTCCTTAATTTTACAGTTTTTTTGTCTGTACATGACAGCATCCGCACAATTTAGTATATCATAAAGATCCACTTCTACAGCTTTTGAAGTCGCGAACCCTATAGACATATTCATCATTATTGGTGGACATTGACTATTATACTGATCAATAAGCTCTATGATTTTATTTCTTTTTCTGATTGCCAATTTTTCATTTACACAGGGCAGCAATACACAAAACTCGTCACCGCCAATCCTCGCTATGATGTCAGTTTTTCGAAAAGCCTTAGATAGTATCTCCGAAGCTTTTATCAGCTGCTGGTCTCCTGCTTCATGTCCCAAAATATCATTGATGGCTTTCATGCCATCTAAATCTATGTATATTATGCTAAAGGGTAAAAATCTAGATAAATCTTTATTGAATCTTGCTATGGCTTCATCAAAAAAATTTCTATTATATAGCTTTGTTATACTGTCATGAAACGCCTTATACTTTATATCATCCTCTAATTTCCTTCGCTCTGTGATGTCTTCTCCATAGCAAATCACATGATGGACTTTGCCATCTGCTCCAATTTTGGGAACTCTATTTATCAGCAATAATCTTTTCTCTCCCACAGCATCTTCAATCCATTCTTCTCGTTGTGTGCTTTGTTTTTTTTCAAACACTTCAGAATTATGATTAATATTTATAATAGCTTGGCCTTTTTTAAAAATATCATATATGCTCCTATTTGTAATACTTTCTTCTTCCCAACCCAAAAACTTTGAATGTGCATTATTTGCTAGCCCATAGGTTTCCGGGTCTTTTATGTACCATATGTGTATACAGATGCTGTCAAAAAGTTCTTTTAGGATTTCCACTTACTTTCACCCCACTGTTTTCTTTGTTGGATGGTTTTTCTTTCATCCATTGGTATAGTATGCTTTTAAATTCACTTATCATAATTAGTCCCATTGGCAATACGATAAGCATGATGAAGCCTACTGTACTTTTCGCGAATCTCAAAACATATCCACCATATGGGATTCTATAACGAAAGATTCCAGCTAATTGCTCTTCTTTTACAATCCTTGTATCTTCTTCCGTATTTCCATCGCCTTTCGTTTGGAACATAATCTGTTCATGTTGATGCAGTATTTTTACCACTCGATGTGTGATAAAAATATCTTCACTCACCTTGTAAGTTATAATGTCTCCCACTTTTACTTC
>JAUQXG010000434.1 GCA_030834765.1 Lutispora sp. | reverse complement strand
TGCTGTTACAGGAATCTTACTTGCAAATAATATTATTCCGAAAGGTTTTACAGAACGACATGATTTTGAATTATTACAAATATTCCTTTGAAAAGTAGTAGTACGAATTGTATACTAAATATTTTTACTCCGGCTAATTACACATAAAAAAATGATATTATTGCAAAAATTACTCCATGTAGGGAAAATGTGCAATTGCAACAAATTTAGAAACAGTCCAAGTAAAACTCAAAGAGATAATATTAAATATTTATCATATAAAAAAACATACTCGAAACAGAGTATGTTTTTTTATATGATGGATAGGAAGGTGCTTGGTGGAAGACAAAAATATTTTATAAATAAAGCTCAGTAAAATCTTTATTTTATATTTAAATTAAAAGTCAAATGATAATGTAATGGTAAGTGTCGGGCTCACCACTATTGTAAGCTTTGCACAGGCAAGATCAGCATGAGTGGACTGACTAAAGAATAAATTAAAAGGTACATTACATTCTATTAAAAGCGATATGAGTGCATTAAGCTCACATACCTTTATAATATCTTTATTAAGGATAGATGAAAAAGTCTCAGAAGCCAAAATTTTAAATAACTCACTATCGGCGCTCATCCGATCCCTCCTCAGTAAGATTCTCATTATATAATATGATTTTTAAGTGGTATTTTGTTACACTAAAGGCTTTACTTAAAGCTGAAATAAGTTATGCTTTTTTAATATGTCTTGAATCATATTAAGATAAAATATTATTATTTGATTTGAATAGTAAATCTGATATAATGTATTAAAATTTATAATGACTGTGGTAGGAAAACTTATGCCCTATGACAGGGGATTTTGAATAAGAAACTTTTTTATATTTTAATGTTAAGGAAGGTCATAATTATGGAATTAATTTTAGGGCAGCTAGTAATAATACTTTCACCACTATTAGAGAGTGAGATCTTTGGAAATATTAAAATGATAAACGATGATCGTATTATTTTGAATATAAAGGGTGCTATGAGACTCACCAAATTTAGTGAAATACTTTGCATTAGTGTCACGGAGAATGGAACCTTTGAATTTTATTCTAAAATAGAGGATATTGTGAATAATACAATATTTATTGCTAAACCACTTCAAGAAAATTTCAACATAATAGAACAAAGAAAATTTAATAGAATGGACTGTGAAATAGGATTTGTAGGAAGTCTTCTAAGATATCATGATAAGTCTTTAATTAGTCTAGGGAAAAGATTCTCTGGTACCATAAAAAACATAAGCGCAGGAGGCTTATTGTTAGAGACAAATCTTGACATCCCAGCTGGTATGGTTATAGGCTTTAAGTTAAAACTGCAATATTTTTTGGACTGTACTGCAATAGTAAAAAGAACTAGTAAAGTTGAAGAACCATCCACATATCAGGCAGGATGCCAATTTGTAAATATGCAGCTTGAAGATATCAAAACAATTTCTTTTTATGTTTTCAAAGAGCAGTTAAAGATAAGACAGAAGAAGTTAAAGAATGATAATATAGTTAAATAAAATTAATTTGATGGAGTTGGAGATATGAATAAAGGTGAGATAGGTATGGCAGAATTTAAAAGCATTAGCCTTCCAAGGCTAAATAACTTAAAGCCCAATATAGAATCAACAGCTTTAAAGCTGATGGAGGAAGCAGGAGAGCTTGCACAGCTTATAGGCAAATTCAGAGGTTTAAATGGAGAAGAATGCAAAATGGAAGAACAAGAGGTAGTAGATAAAATAGCAGATGAGCTTTTAGATGTAGCGCAGGTAGCAATATCCATGATGTTTGTTCTTGAAGAATGCTATTCTATGAATATTGAAAATAAAGTTGTAACACATATAGAAAAGCTGAAAAGAAAGGGCTATATAAAGTAAAGTAGTTTTAGCTATATAGACATAAACAAAAGGTTATTATATAATTATCATATCTTACAGACAGAGTAGGTATTGAGCGTAAAGTGTTAGAGGATGGGAAGTTGCCTCTAGACGAAGGGTAAATTGAAAAAAGGGTTTTATGAACTTTTTTCAACCGCCTGCGGTTCAATACTGCATCCGCTGTTGCATCGAAGAATGCCTCAAGCCTTCTTTAGTGTGACTACTGACTGTCAAACTAAAGGAGGAGGGAGGTGCGAATATGAACAATAGAAATAAGCTAACCACGTCATCTATGGTTATTGCGGGACTAATGGCAGCCATCAGTATTATTTTAACACGTTTTCTTTCCATTATGATAGCTGGTGATACAGTAAGACTGAGCTTTGGTGATATGCCCATAGAACTTGCTGGTATACTTTTAGGTCCTGCGGTAGGAGCTCTTACGGGAATTGTTGCAGATCTTGCAGGATTTATGATGAGAACTACAGGAGGATACTTTCCTGGTTTTACATTAAGTGCAGCTTTGACAGGGTTCATTCCAGGATTGATATTTTGGGGAAATAAAGAGAAATATCCTTTGTGGAAAGTGATAATTGCCATAGTAGCAGTCAATTTGATAGTTTCTTTAAGCCTTAATACTTTGTGGCTTACTATCATGTATAAAAAAGGCTTTATGATTTTACTTCCAAGCAGAATCATAGCAAGAGCAATCATAGCTCCTATTGATATAGCAGTTATATATCTGTTATTGAAAAAAATAAAAATAAGAAGATAAGTTTAAATAGGGTTGAAGCAATAGAATTTTGCTTCAACCCTATTATTTTAATAGTAAGAATTAAATCAATGATTTTATTCTTTTGCCTTCATCAAATGCTTTGACTAAGATATCAGCTCTGTTTTTTATAGGGACTGTATCAACATCTAATACAGCTAAATGACCCCGAAATTCAGTATTGATGCATTTAAAAAAAATATCCATTACATCAAGCAAGCAATGAGGGTGATAATATTCCTCAGATGCGCCACCAGTACATAAAAAGAAGCCTAATCTCTTTTTTCTTGAGATTATTTCTGTTTTAGCAATATATTTAGAAGACCATATAGCCTGACATCTATCAATTAAGGCTTTTAATTGTGCTGTGACAGTGTAGAAATAGATAGGTGTAGCAATGATTATAATATCTGCATCATCAATAAACTTATAAATATCTTGCATATCATCTTTTAAAACACATTTTCCGTCCTTGTAGCACCCATCACAAGCGATGCAAGGCTTTATATTTTGTTTTGATGCATAGAGTCTATTTATACTATAATTTTCATCGTGAAAACTTTCTAAAAACTTTTCTAAAAGTGTATCACTGTTTTGATTTCTTCGAGGGCTGCCATAGATAGCTAAAATATTTATCATAATGATCCTCCTATTTATATTGAGTGTTATATAGAGTATTATAAACCAAGTTTTGATATTTAAGTATAAGTGCTATTTACAAAATCATAAGTTAATGAGAAAATGGACTAAAATCTCAAAATTGCAAATAATTAAATTAGAATAAATAGCGGGAGGAATTACAATGACTTTTAAATCAGATATACAAATTGCACAAGAATCCAAATTGCAGGATATTAGAGAAATAGGAAAGAAACTAGGATTAGGGGAAGCGGAGCTTGAGTTATACGGAAAATATAAGGCTAAAATAGATTATAATATTTTAAAAAAAGCTGCGGATAAAAAGGCTGCTAAACTTATATTGGTTACAGCAATAAATCCAACTCCAGCAGGCGAGGGGAAAACTACTACAACCATTGGGCTTTCTGATGCATTATCAAGATTAGGAAATAATACTATCGTAGCATTAAGAGAGCCGTCTCTAGGACCAGTATTTGGAGTAAAAGGCGGAGCTGCAGGAGGCGGATATGCGCAAGTAGTTCCAATGGAAGATATAAACCTTCACTTTACAGGAGATTTTCATGCCATTGGAGCAGCGAATAACCTTTTATCCGCTTTGCTTGATAATCACATACAACAGGGAAATGCTTTGGCTATAGATACAAGAAAGATTACTTGGAAAAGAGTAATGGACATGAATGACAGACAAATCAGAAACATCGTATGCGGACTTGGCGGAACAGCAAACGGAGTTCCAAGAGAAGATGGATTTGATATAACCGTGGCATCAGAGGTTATGGCAATATTTTGCCTTGCAAATGACATCATAGATTTAAAAGAAAGACTTGGGAAAATAATAATAGGATATACAAGAGAGAATAAGCCAGTAACGGCAAAGGACTTAAATGCCAATGGAGCCATGGCAGCGCTATTGAAAGATGCGCTAAAACCAAATCTTGTTCAAACACTGGAAGGAACACCTGCATTTATACATGGAGGACCATTTGCAAATATAGCCCATGGTTGCAATTCCGTAATAGCTACAAAGATGGCGATGCACTTTGCAGACTATGTTGTCACAGAAGCAGGATTTGGAGCAGATCTTGGCGCAGAAAAGTTCATAGATATAAAATGCAGAATGTCAGGGCTAAAACCTGATGCGGTAGTAATCGTAGCAACAGTAAGAGCATTGAAATATAATGGTGGAGTTGCAAAAGATAAACTAGGAGAAGAAAACCTAGTAGCCCTAGAGCAAGGATTGCCAAATCTATTAAAGCATGTTGAAAATGTGACTAAAGTCTATGGACTCCCTGCAGTAGTGGCCATAAATAGATTCCCATTGGATACAGAGGCAGAGCTAGCCCTAGTAGAAGAAAAATGTAAGGCTCTTGGAGCGAATGTAGCACTATCAGAAGTATGGGCTGATGGAGGCAAAGGTGGAGTTACCCTTGCCAATGAAGTAATCAGATTGATAGAAACAGGAGAAAATAATTTCCAATATGTTTATGATGTAAATTTACCTATAAAAGAAAAAATAAAGACGATAGCAAAGAGAGTATATGGAGCAGAGGATGTAGTATTTACTCCTAGTGCAAATAAAGAAATCAAGAACCTAGAAGATTTAGGCTTTATAGATACTCCAATATGCATGGCAAAGACACAATACTCCCTATCTGATGATGCTTCAAAGCTAGGACGACCAGAAGGCTTTAAAATTACAATAAAGCAAGTAAAAGTATCAGCAGGAGCAGGTTTTATAGTTGCTATAACAGGAGATATCATGACAATGCCAGGATTGCCTAAAGTACCGTCAGCGGAGAGAATAGACGTAGATGAGAATGGTAGAATATCTGGGCTATTTTAAAGGAGGTAACAATGTGAAAGAACAAATGATTGGGAAGCCAGCAGCAGAAAGGCTTACAGAAAATCTAAAAATTGAAACTGATTTACTTATAGAAAAAGGAATAAAACCAAAACTCCTTATCATGAGAGTTGGAGAAAAATCAGATGACTTGGCTTATGAGAAAGGCGCTCTCTCTAGATGCAGCAAAATAGGAGTGGGTGTTGAGGTCAGAGGATTTTCAGAGCATATAACAACAGAAGAATTTATAGCAGAAATAGAAAAAGCAAATAATGATACGGAGATTCATGGTATCTTGATTTTTAGACCACTTCCAAAGCAAATAGATGAAAATATTATAAAGCATATCATAAGCCCTAAAAAGGATATAGATTGTTTTAATCCGATAAACTCATCCAAATTATTAGAAGGGGATAAAACAGGGTTTGCACCATGTACAGCGGAAGCTGTTATGCAGCTTTTAAAGCACTACAATGTGGATTTAACGGGAAAAAGGACAGTGGTCATAGGAAGGTCTATGGTAATAGGTAAACCAGTTGCATTAATGCTTTTAAACGAAAATGCAACAGTTACTATTTGTCATTCGAAGACAAAAGATCTAAATCAAGTTTGTGCAGAAGCAGATATACTAATAGCAGCTTTAGGAAAAGCCAAAATTGTAGATGATAAATTTATCAAAGAAGGCGCAATCATCATTGATGTAGGAATCAATGTAGATGAAGCAGGAAATATGGTAGGGGATGTAGACTTCGAAAAGTGCAATGATAAAGCAGCTATGATAACACCAGTCCCAGGAGGAGTAGGCTCAGTAACAACAACGATACTTGCAAGCCATGTAATAAAGGCATGTAAGTACATGAATAAAATATAAAAGACAAATGGCTAAGGAATGAAAACCTTAGCCATTTGTCTTTTAAAAATTAGTCCATGCATAAATTACTCAAATGTAAAATATCAATAATTTGAGGTGATGCTATGAAAATTATAGTAGTAAATAGAAAGAAAGTAGTAGGCTATATAATGCTTCTGGCAGGTATGTTTATGCTTTTTATAGGCGCAAATAGTGTATATAAGGAAACAATGGAAACCACTAAAACCATGAATAATATAGTTGTTGCTATTGATGCAGGACACGGAGGCTGGGACCCTGGTACATCAGGCAGAAGCGGAACCATAGAATCCGATTTAAATCTTAGTATTGCTATAAAACTTAGAAAGTTTATAGAGCTTTCTGGTGGTACAGCTATTATGATTCGAGAAGATGGAGGAGGCTTATACACAGATTCAAAGAATAGAACTGAAACAAAGAAGAGCGAAGACTTAAAAAAAAGACATGAAATCATAAATAATAGTGATGCAGACCTTTTTATCAGCATACATCTAAACAGCTTTCCTCAATCTCAATATTACGGAGCTCAAACCTTTTATAAAAGAGGGGATGAAAATTCAAAAAAATTGGCACAAGTAATACAATCAGAGTTGATTACAATAATAGACAGAGGAAATAGAAGGGAAATAAAGCCTAGAGATGATGTCTACATATTAAACAACAATAGCATGCCAGGTGCCTTAGTAGAATGTGGGTTTTTATCTAATGCTGAAGAAGAAAAGCTGCTTAAAGATTCCAAATATCAGCAAAAACTGGCATGGAGCATATACTGTGGAATTATGAAGTATATGGCAAATGGAGATTAGTATAAATATTAATGTAGAAAAAGTTGCTCTTTTCCGATAAAATAAACACCTAAACTTGTTGAACAAAAAGAGAAAATATATTATGCATATAATAAATTTATTATTGATATGAATATGGAAAAGCACAGTTAAACGCGATTACAGCCCTTATTTAGAGCTCCTTTACGGGAGCTCTTTGGTTTTGTAGAACAGTGTATTCATATTAAGATTATGTCACGAAATTTTCTGAAAAGTTAGAAATATTCTTATTGACAGGTAATATATCATATCAATATAATATATATTAATATGATATATATTATATTGATATGATGAGGAGATATTATTTATGGTAAAAGCAAGCAACACTTTTTATATTATACTAGGAACTTTGAATTTTGGTCCTAAATCTGGCTACGATATTAAAAAAGGTATAGAGCGTTCAACAGGAGAGTTTTGGAAGGTCAACTATGGACAAATCTATCCAATATTAAAAACCATGGTAGGTGAAGATTATGCTGTCTTGGTTACTGGAAATGAGGAAAGCAAGCATGAGCGAAAGGTATATAAGATTACTGAAAAAGGAGTAGAAGCCTTTTGCGAGTGGCTGATTCAGCCAATTAATTTTAACAATCCTCAGGGAAATGAGCTACTGGTTAAGCTGTTTTTTGGACAACATGTTCCCATAAAGGATAGTATTCTTAGACTGAAAGAATACAAGGGAAAATGCCTAAATTATTTAGCAAAGATGGAAAAAATTCAGAGAGAGATAGAGGAACATTTGGCTGAGGACATACAGTTTGACTATTCAATGATTACAGTAAGACATGGACAGATGACCATTCAAGCTAAGATTGAATGGTGTGATGAATGTATTGAGAGACTAAAAAGACGATTGGGAGACGAGCAATAAATGGAGGCATAGATTATTGTCTTCTATGGAGGTGAGTGTTGAATCATCAGTTGTTGCTCTATATGTGGAACAAGGATTATATTCCTTAGATGGGGGTAAATACGATGCAAGAATTCATTAGTAATATTGCCTATGCTGTATTGACTGAAGTCATACAGCTGGCGGCAGGAAGCATCATTTCAATACCTGTATACAAGGTGTGCATTTATTTGAAGGGAAGATCGGGGAAGTTTTTTTTTAGGGAAGAGATTGTGATTATAATCAGTGCTATGATCGGCATGCTGCTGCCAATAAATATCTATGGTATACTCCCTATTGCAGCAGCCTTGCTGGCAGCAGACTTTTCCTTTGCTGAAGTAGTACCTATGCTTGTAGCCAATACCCTTTTTAATATGTCTGTACCCTACACAGATCCAATGTTTATATGGAGGACAGGAATCAACCGCGTAGTCCTTGCATGTTTAGCAGGCGTATTTGGAGGAATATTGCTAAGGCGATTCAAGGAACCCGATCTTCTGCTAAGGCTGGACAGAGTGGTGATCTTAGAGAAGGAAAGGGATATACATCAATGGTCTAAAGCACTGGAGCTGATACGAAGCAATATGATAGAAGCGGGTGCCTTTTTATTGGTAGGAGTATGCTTGAATGAGATATTTTATGGATATATATTATGGCCGGTTCTTCAATACATTTATACTAGTCCGAATACAGCCTTTATCCCAGGTTACTTTGCCCAATTAGATGTGGTGAATCCTTTCTTTTTACAAGCCATGAACATTGTGCATATGTTGATGAATCTGGTTGCACTATCTGGACTATTTGTCCTTATGAAGCTAAAGGGTGTGTCTTTGTACATCGGTTATTATGTGTTGTTAGCCATATTGCTGGGTACATCTGCTTTTTTTTAAGAATAAGAATATCCCTAGAATAAAAAAGGTTGGATATGAAAGAAAGGGGGTAAGAAGATGAAAAAAAATATGAAGAATATTGTGATCTATGGTCTAATCCTGATGCTGTGCACTGTTGCTATGGTGGAATACATTCAGAGTAGATCAGCTGATACACAGCCAAGGAATGCAGAGGTAGAAGTAGCAGCAGTTGTGGGTATTCCAGCACACGTTAGAGAGGTGATGGAAAAATCTGCTGAAATCCTTGATTCTAATCCGGTAATTGGTATTGGAAGAGGGACGGATTATGCAGAAGTGACAGAAGAGGCTATTTCAAATGCAGGAGGACTAGAGGATATTGTTAAAAAAGGAGATGTAGTCCTTATCAAACCTAACCTGTGTACAGATGCAAAGCCAGATTCACCCATAACTACTGATTATCGGGTAGTAAAAAAGGTTGCAGAGCTGGCAAAGAGGCATGGCGCATCTAAAGTGATTATTGCAGAGGGAAGTTTTGCAGGTCAGACCTTTAACGAAATTACATTTAAGCAAAACTTATATGATACCATCGAAGACGTAGAATTTTTTAATATCAATGACTGTGAGGAAAAGGACTGTTATGAGCTTACGACGGAGAACAGTCTGATTGGAAAGGCTTTATTTGTTCCAAAGGTTTATATGGATGCAGATGTGGTGATTACCGTAGCTAAGATGAAGACTCATTATATTAGGGAAGCAGTGGTATCCCTCAGTTTAAAAAATTGCTTTGGGGCGATATCAACGAGGATTTACGGAACAGTTGATAAGGGTGGACTCCACGGCTTTAATTTATCAAATGCCATTACGCAAATTAATAAAATAAGGCGGCCAGATTTTGCTGTCATTGATGGAATCGTTGGGGGCGAAGGATATGGACCTGCCAAAAATACACCGGTGGCTTCCAACATCATTCTGGCAGGAAAAGATCCGGCAGCGCTGGATACAATTGCTTTGACCTTTATGGGCTTTGAAGTAGATCAGGTTCCTCACGTAAAGCTAGCGGGAGAGAGAAATATTGGGATAACGGATATTAGTAAGATTAATGTGGTAGGCGCAGTTTTGGAGGAAATAAAAATGCATTTTAAGAGATAGGTCATTACTCTTTGCAGATTATTGATAAGAGGTAAAATAATGATACAGGAGAAGTAAAGCATATGGATTTATTAGCAGAGCTGATGCAGCTATTTTATTTAGTTTATATGCAATTTAAAACAATCTTTCTCTACTGGATCGCCGGGGTAGTCATCGGATCCGTTTTTTCGGTATTCCTCTCCTCTAGGATCACAAGTGTGGTGGAGAAAATTAATGATGAAAAATTCCGACTATCAGGAGCACTGACTGCCTCTATACTGGGAGCAGCTTCTCCTTTATGCATGTATGGTACGGTACCTTTGATTGCCTCTTTGGGGAAGAAAGGGACTCCTCAGTATTTGCTGGCATCCTTCATGGTCAGTTCCATTCTTATCAACCCTAACCTTTTTATATTCAGCTTTGCCTTGGGGTTACCCATTGCACTGCTTAGACTAGGAATAAGCGTTTTAGCAGGGATTACAGCAGGATTATTAATATATTGGCTGTATAGAGGAAAACAGTTTTTTATTTTCGAAGGCTTTGAAGATAAGAAATCAACCTGTAAATCCCATGATTTAGAAACGCTTGGAAAAGATGTTCATAGAGGCATACTGAAAACAGCTCCATATTTTTTTGTGGGAATTTTACTTACTGCGTTGTTCGAGAGGTATATGCCCAAGATGTTCTTTATTTCCATATTTGGTGCCAATCGGGAGCTTGGAGTATTGTTGGCTGCATCTCTTGGGGTTCCGGTGTATGTATGCGGCGGTGGAACGATTCCACTGCTCAGGTCCTGGCTGGATACAGGTATGAGCCCTGGTGCAGTGATTGCCTTTTCTATGTCAGGCGCATCTACCAAGCTTACCAATCTCAGTGCTGTGAAAATCATTTTGGGTATTAGGAACTTTATAGTGTATATTGGCTTTAATCTTGTCTACGCCATACTGACAGGATGGTTGATTGATGGGCTTTATGGATTCTTTTTATAAAAGTTGGGAGGTTCGATATGGGAATAGTATCTATTGCAAAGTGTGAGGATTATGAGATTGATGAGATTCGAAGGGCAGTAAGGCAAGCTCTAGAACCACTTGGCGGAATAAAGGCATTTGTAAAGCCTGGAGAAAGGATTTTGCTTAAAGTG
>JAUQXG010000433.1 GCA_030834765.1 Lutispora sp. | reverse complement strand
CGATCATAAGCAGGATAAACAAAGAAAAGCTGCTCCTTGATGTAAGAACCATATTAGATGACGAATATGTAATCATTGAAAAGGCATTAAGCTGGGCATTAGATCATATAGAAATGAGCAAGGTGAAAGCGAGGACTAAGGCTTGAAGAACATTATTGTAGGTACAGCAGGACATATTGATCATGGCAAGACAACTCTAATAAAGGCTCTCACAGGAAGGAATACAGATAGACTTAAAGAAGAAAAAGAAAGAGGAATTTCTATTGAATTAGGATTTACATATTTTGATCTTCCTAGTGGCAGAAGAGCAGGAATCATTGATGTCCCTGGTCATGAGAAGTTTATTAAAAATATGTTGGCAGGAGCTGCCAGGGTGGATGTTGTAGTTTTGGTGATTGCCGCAGATGAAGGGGTAATGCCTCAAACAAGGGAACATATGAATATACTTTCTATGCTAAAAGTAAAAAAAGGTATTATTGCACTTACGAAAAAGGATATGGTAGACCCGGAATGGCTTGAGATGATAGCAGAACAGATTAAAGACGAAGTGAGCCATACTTTTTTAAAGGATGCAAATATTATACCTGTTTCATCAATTACCGGAGATGGAATGGTAGATCTTATCAATGAGATAGATCGGATTACAGAGATCGTGGAACAAAAGGATACAGAAACCATATTCAGACTTCCGGTAGACCGAGTTTTTAGTATATCGGGCTTTGGTACAGTTGTAACTGGGACACTGCTTTCGGGAACAATTAGTGAAGGGGATAAAATTGAAGTCTATCCACAGAATATAGAATCCAGAGTAAGGTCAATACAGGTACATGACAAAAATGTAAAAACAGCCTATGCTGGTCAGCGAGTGGCACTGAATATCGCAAATGTAAAGGTTGAAGAGATTGAAAGAGGAAGCGTTATTGCAAAGCCTGGAAGTCTCGAACCTACAATGATGCTTGATGCAAGATTAGAGCTTTTAGCTGATGCGGAGAAAAGTATAGATAATAGAGATAGACTAAGGCTTTATCATGAAACTTCAGAGATTATGTGCAGAGTAGTCCTGCTGGATAGAGAAGAGTTAAAACCTGGAGAGGATGCTTTTGTCCAATTAAGATTGGAAGAAAGCATGGCCTGCCAAAAAGGAGATAGATTTGTTATACGCTTTTACTCTCCGATGATAACTATAGGCGGAGGCACTGTACTAGATCCCAATCCGCCAAAACGCAAGCGATTCAAAGAAGATGTTTTAGAGGAGCTAAAGATAAAAGAGCAAGGTGATCCTACAGATATCGTGGAACAATATATTTTAAAACTAAGCAGCGATTTTCCTGAGCGCAGAGAGCTTTTAAAAATCACTGGAAATATGTCAGGCGATAAGTTTGATGATATTATTGATAAGCTAAAACAAAAGGATGTAGTTGTAGCCTTTAAGCTTGGAGCAGATGTGCATTTTGCCCATAAATCCTATTTGAATGATTTAGGAAGCAAGATAAATGATATTCTAAGACCTTTTCATGAAAAAAATCCACTGAAATATGGCATTTCCAAAGAAGAGCTTAGATCAAAAGCTTTAGAAGATATAAAGCAACGGCTATCCGATGCAGTTTTTGCCTATTTTGAAGAGTCAAATGTTATAAAAGTCCATGGTCAGTATGTATCACTAAAAGAGTTTGAGATAAGTCTCAATAAAGCACAGTCTGAAGTAAAAGATTTTCTTTTGAAAAAGTTTAAAGAGAATAAATATAATCCTCCCAAGATCGGTGACTTAATGCAAACAATGAATTTTGACAAAAGTGAAATACAGAAGGTATATGAGTCTCTGATAGATATAGGAGAGCTTGTAAAGGTTGATGAAGAAATAGTTTTTGCTAGAGAAGCATATAATGAGAGCATAGATATACTAAAAACCTTTATTCATGAAAATAAATCCATACAGCTAGGTCAATTTAGAGACCTTTTAGGAACAAGCAGAAAATATGCCATTGCACTTTTGGACTATTTTGATCAAAATAAAATAACAAAAAGACAAGAAGATAAAAGAATACTTTTTTAATGATAGTATAAATAAAAAAATGGAAGAAATCTAAAGGAACTTAAAAAATAAGCAATTCTGATTGATAAAGGATTGTTTATTTTTTATATAGAAATACTGTATCCACATGTATTCAAGGTATTTTATAATTCATATAAGCAAATAGTAAAAATAATTAATAAAAGATATTGATAATCGTTATCATCTGTAGTATAATGAGTATAATAAATATCGGAGGTGAGGTTATGCCTTTAACGATGGTTCCCTTAGGTAAGGAAGCAATAGTAAATGTTTGCAATGCGAAGGAAGCGACAAAGAAATTTCTTGAAACTCTTGGAATTACTCCAGGTGCATCTATTTGTGTTATTTCAGAGATGGGCGGTAACTTGATTGTTAATATAAAAGGTGCTAGAGTGGCAATAAACAGAGGTGTGGCTCAACAACTTATGGTAGAAGCGTGTTAAGAAGAAAAAGGAAGCTTTAAAAGAATTAAATCTGGTGATAAAGGGGTAATAGTTAAAGATACTAGAGAAGGTGCGGCAAGAAAGAAAAGTAGCACCTCTTGGAGACCCCATAAGATTGAATTTTCAGGAGTTGAATTGACCTTTAGAAAAGCAGATGCAGAAAAGATTACGATTAAATAAATATGACCGGGCGGGGAAAAAAATTTAAACTATGAGTGAGAATGATTATCAATATCAAGTTGAAAGGAAATATCAGATGACATATACATTTGCACTGGTTGGCAATCCTAATAGCGGAAAAACAACAATGTTTAACGAAATAACGGGAGCTGCTCAACATGTGGGCAACTGGCCAGGTGTCACAGTAGAGAAAAAAGAGGGTAAGGCCAGGAAGATTAAAGAAGATGTAAAAATAATAGACTTACCAGGCATCTATTCCTTATCCCCTTATTCTCTGGAGGAAATCATCGCTAGAGATTATATCGTGGATGAAAAACCTGATGTGGTTATCAATATTGTTGATGCTTCCAATATAGAAAGAAACCTTTATCTTACATTACAGCTCAAAGAGTTAGGAGTGCCACTGGTGCTTGTTCTTAACATGATAGATGTTGCAGATGCCAGAAAGGACAGAATCGATATCAATGAGCTTGAAAAATATCTAGGCATTCCTGTAATACCTGCATCAGCAAGTAAAAACTCCGGGGTCAGAGAAGTTGTTGAGAAGGCTTTAGTGGTAGCGGAAACGGCAAAAACTGGTTTTGTAAAAAAGGATCATAAAGTCTTAGATGACATAATCGAAGGATACCTAGATGAAGTTGAAAAACTGATTTCTCCTATAGGCAATGCCAAGGGTTGGAATTCCAGATGGATTTCCTTGAAACTCTTAGAGGGAGATGAAAAAGTAAAAGAAAAGTATCATATACCTACAAATATAATCAAGGATTTAAAGAGCTTTCAAGAAAAACTTGAAAAGCATTACGAAAATGATCTGGAAACAGTTTTTGCAGATAGCAGATATAAATACATATCTCGTGTTATAGAGAAAACAGTTAAGAAACAATTAGGAAATAGCGGACTCACGTGGTCTGATAAAGTAGACAGAATTGTTACAAACAGGATATTAGCCATTCCCTTATTTCTATCAATTATGTATGCTATTTTTCAGATTACTTTTGGTGCCATTGGATCATTTACTATCGATTGGGTAGATGGTTTTATGAGCGATGCAGTTGCAGGAACCTTATTAAGGTGGCTTGAAGCAGGTGGCGTTGCTGAATGGTTGAGAGCACTGGTAATTGATGGTATAGTAGCTGGGCTTGGAAGTATGCTTGTATTTGTACCACAAATTATGTTGCTGTTTTTCTTTCTTGCACTTTTGGAAGACACGGGCTATATGGCAAGAGCAGCTTTTATAATGGATAGATTTCTTAGAAAACTTGGGTTAAGCGGAAAATCCTTTATACCGATGTTATTAGGTTTTGGCTGCGGTGTTCCAGCTGTAATGGCATCCAGAACGCTGGAAAGTGAAAAAGACAGACGATTGACAATTATATTGACACCTTTTATGTCTTGCGGTGCCAAGCTGCCAGTTTATGCATTATTTGCAGCAGCCTTTTTTTCAAATAATCAGGGAGCAATTATATTTTCGATTTATGTGCTTGGTATTGTAATAGCGATTTTATCTGGGATATTATTAAAGAACTCTATTTTGAAAGGAGAAGTAGCACCTTTTGTAATGGAGCTTCCTCCATATAGGATTCCAACCTTAAAAGGTCTTGGAATACATATGGCAGAGAGAGGTATGGCTTTTATAAAAAAAGCAGGGACGATCATATTTGCAGCAGCAGTGATGATATGGTTCCTCCAGTCCTTTGATTTTTCCGTGCAGATGGTGGAAGATCCGGCAGATAGTATTTTAGGAGCTATGGGTAAAGCGATAGCGCCTATATTTGCACCATTGGGATTTGGAGATTGGAAATCAGCAGTTGCTTTGCTTACAGGACTTATAGCCAAGGAAGTGGTGGTTGCAACCTTGGGAATACTATATGGATTAGGAGAAGTAGGTGAGGAGGTTACTCAACTAGGTGTTGCTCTTCAGACAGCTTTTACACCATTGAAGGCGTATGCATTTATGGCTTTTACCGTACTATATATGCCATGCATAGCTGCCTTTGGAGCCATAAAGAGAGAGATGAATTCCTGGAAATGGACTTTTATTGCAGTAGGCTATCAGACTGGTATCGCATGGATCGTGGCATTCTTGATCTATCAGATTGGCAGGCTGTTTGGACTAAGCTAGGAAAAGGTGATGATATCATGAGCAGTCATACAGAATTAAAGAATCAATTGAATAAGAAAGGCTATAGACTGACAAAGCAGAGACAGGCAGTGCTGAATATCATTGCAGAACGAAGATGCTTTGAGGAAAGTGAAAGAAGGAGATTGAATGATTAACTGGATTGCCGGAGGGCTTATTATAGGAGTGACATTATATGTTATCATCAGCAGAGCCAATCGCTTACGCAAAGGTGAGAATGTGTGCGGATGTGATTGTAGCAGCGGAGATTGCTATGAAAATAAGGGCAAATAAATTTTTTTAGATATGGAATGATAATGAATATCAATATCAATATTAAAATGGAAAATGAAAGGAGTGTTTATATGAGTATTTTACTGATAGGCGGACATGACAGAATGCATGATACATATAAAGGTATAGGCAGCAAATTTGGACATAAGGTAAAGGTTTTTACCCAGAGACCTTCTAAGTTTGAAAAGGTTATAGGAAATCCTGATGGTATCGTATTATTTACCAATACGGTGTCTCATTCTATGGTGAGTGTTGCTGTAAAGGAAGCCAAAAGAAAAAATATACCTGTGATTAGGTGTCATAACAGCAGTGCTGTTTCCCTTGAAAGCTCAATAAGGATGCTTGAGAGCAGCATATAATAATATTTATTGATAAAGAAGGAGTAGATGTAAAATGAAAAAAATTAGTATTATCTATTGGAGCGGAACTGGCAACACTGAGAAAATGGCTGAAGCAGTTGCCCAAGGAGCAAAACTGGGTGGAGGAGAAGTAAAACTTCTAGAAGTTGGTCAAGCAACATTGGAAGATGTATTGAATGCCGATGCAGTAGCTCTTGGATGCCCCTCCATGGGGAATGAAGTGCTTGAAGAAGATGAAATGGAGCCTTTTGTAAGCTCTCTTGAGAAAGCATCCTTATCTGGAAAACCTTTTGCTTTATTCGGTTCATATGATTGGGGCGATGGAGAATGGATGAGATCTTGGGTGGAGAGGATGAAAAACTGCGGAGTGAATCTGGTTGCAGATGGCTTGATAGTCAATAATACACCTGACGAAGATGGACTTCAAGAATCCAGTCAGTTAGGTCAAAAACTCTCAGAGGCTTAATCCATGGATAACCAGTCAGTTTTGGAATTTGTCAGGGTTATAGATGGATTTGATGACAAAAGCTATTTGCTATCTATGGTTGCATATTCTGCGGCACCTACGGTTGAAGGTCATAAGCCTTCAACCCTTATTACTCTTACCAAAAATCAAAGAAACCTTTATATCTTATGGCAGCAGCATAAGAAAGAAGTATCAAAAAATCTAAATATCAGTTTTTTTGAACTTCGCAGAACCGAAGATAGCGTTTTGGTTTTAATCTATAAGCCTGAAGTTTTAAAAGGGCATTTGCTTAAAGAAGAACATATGAGATTTCTCAATGACTATGGATATACAAGGAACATGAGTATTGAGGATTGCTTAGAGAGATTAAAAAGTAAATTTTGTTTTGGATGTCCACATGAAATGGGCGTTTTTCTGGGTTATCCAGTAAAGGATGTTATAGGTTTTATTGCCAATCAAGGCAAAGAGTGCCTGATGTGCAGGTATTGGAAAGTATATCACAATCCCCGCAGAGCAAAGTATATTTTTGATATCTACGATAAGGCTAAAGAGAAGATGGCAAGTGCAATTCT
>JAUQXG010000432.1 GCA_030834765.1 Lutispora sp. | reverse complement strand
CTTGTATAGAGTATCTTCCGTCTGTCCAAAGACCAGCATCATTCATTGTAATAACAACTGTACCTGCGGAGCCAGTAAAGCCTGAAATCCATTCTCTTGTCTTCCATCTTTCTGGCACATATTCACTTTGATGAGGATCGGAGCTTGGAATAATATATGCGTGCATTCCTTTTCTTCCCATCTCTCTTCTTAAAGATTGAATTCTCTCTTTTATAGACATGGTATCCTCCCTGCAAAATCTAATATTTTCATTGCTATATTTAAATAATACCATAACTTGCTTGTATCTAGTTAGCCTTATGATATTTTTTACCCCTCTATGAATTTCCATAGAGGGGTAAAAACATTGATTATTTATATAAACATAAATATGCTGTAGCTTCTGCTATCTTTACTTGAAACTTGCAGTTAGCTTCAACGATAAAAACTTCATCACTGCTGTACTTTTCAAAGCTTTCTTTGCCTGGTAGTTTTACCATCATACTTCCGCTTACTACTTTCATATGCTCTTGCTTGGAGGTAGAAAACTCATATTCTCCAGGAGCCATTACCCCTACTGTTGCTGGTCCATTTTGATTCTCGAAGGCAATTGAAATAACTTTGTCATTAAAATAGCTGTTTGTCTTAAACATCTGTCCTACCTCCTATTTCTTATTCATTTCTTTAGATTTTTTTATACAGTCTCCCACAGCTTTGATGATAGCACCTCGAAATCCTTCTGTTTCAAGTGTTGCCACAGCTTCTATGGTCGTTCCTCCTGGCGAGCATACCATATCCTTTAACTCTCCTGGATGTTTGCCAGACTCTAAAACCATCTTTGCAGAACCTAAAACTGCTTGTGCTGCGAACTTGTATGCTTTATCTCTTGGCATGCCTTCTAATACTCCGGCATCCGCTATTGCTTCTATAAACATGAATACATAAGCTGGGGCAGATCCGCTGATCCCAATGACAGCATCTATCAGATATTCAGGCAATACCTCTGCCTTTCCAAAGCTTTCAAATATAGTTTTAATTTCATTCAATTCACTATCTGTTACATTCTTATTTGAACATATGCCTGTCATTCCTTCTCCTACTAATGCAGGGGTGTTTGGCATTGTTCTGACTATTTTTGTCTCACTGCCGAGAATCGCTTCGATGCTTTCAATTGTCTTTCCTGCTGCGATAGAAACAATAATCTTATCTTTAGAAAGATTTTCTTTTATGCTTTTTAAAACGATATCATATATATTTGGTTTAATAGAAAGCACAATGATATCCGCTTTTTGAGCCACCTCTTTTGAATCAACGGTTGTTTGTACATTATATAGTTGTTCCATGGCTTTTAATTTTTCTTGGTTTAGATCTGATACAATAATATTAGTGCTTGGTACAAGCTTTGATTTTATGATTCCGCCTATCATCGCTTCACCCATATTACCCGATCCAATAAAACCTATTATCTTTTTCATCTTTACCCCTTCCTGCAGCTATGCTACATAAAAATCAAATTGATAGAGGCGTAGCCTTTTGGCTTTGCCTTTTTCATCTTTTTCCTCCTAGTTAAAGCTTTGCTCTGTTCTATCAATGATTTCATCTTGAAGCTCTTTGCTCAAATTATTAAAGTGATCACTGTAGCCTGCTACTCTTACGATTAAATCTTTATATTCGTTAGGATTTTTTTGTGCCGCTATCAGTGTTTTCCTATCAATGACGTTGAATTGAATATGATGTCCATCCATGCTGAAATATGACCTGATGAGTGCAGAAAGATTCTCTAATCCTTCGTCATCAGCAAGAGCGGATGGTGCAAATTTTTGGTTTAGCAGTGTTCCTCCTGTTCTTAGATGATCCATTTTGGCTGCCGATTTTATCACTGCTGTAGGCCCATTTGTATCGGCTCCCTTTTCAGGGGAAATGCCTTCTGAAAGAGGCTTCTCTGCAACTCTACCATTAGGTGTAGCACCCATTACTGAGCCAAAGTATACATGGCAGGTGGTAGGAAGCATATCTATTCTATAATACCCGCCCTTCATATTTCTTCTCCCATTCACTTCGTCATAGAAAGCATCGAAGGCCTGAACCATTACTTCATCAGCGTAGTCATCATCATTTCCATATTTCGGTGTTTTATTTAATACTATATTATGAATTTGTTCATGACCTACAAAATTATTTTTCATGGCACTCATAAGCTCTTCCATTGTGAATTTCTTTTTCTCAAACACATTATATTTAATAGAGATGAGACAATCTGTCAAAGTACCTATGCCAACACCTTGAATATAGTTGGTATTATATCTTGCTCCTCCTGCATTATAGTCCTTCCCATTTTTTATGCAATCACTTGTGATGATAGATAGGAATGGCACTGGCATATTGACTGCATAAATCTTTTCTATCACATTATTTCCTTTTACCTTAATATCAACAAAATGATGCAGCTGTTTTTTGAAGGCTTCGAAAAATTCTTCATAGGACTTATAATCCGTTGCATAACCAGTCTTTAATCCAAGCTGCTTATTTGAATTTTTATCGAACCCATTGTTTAAGGTAAGCTCAAGGACCTTTGGTATATTAAAATATCCTGTAAGTATATAGGCCTCTTTACCGAATGCTCCTGTTTCCACACAACCGCTGGCTCCACCTTCTCTTGCATCAACAATATCTTTACCTGCTCTTATTAACTCTTGTATAATTGCATCTGTATTGTACATTGCTGGCTGACCCCAGCCTTTTCTTGAAATCTCACATGCTCTTTTTACAAATGCATGAGGCGACTTTTTGCTGATCTGTACATTTGAGCTAGGCTGTAAAAGCTTCATGTCATCCATCACATCAAGGATGATATAGCTTACATCATTTACACCATCTGAGCCGTCAGGCTTTACTCCGCCAGTATTAAGATTAGCAAAATCAGTATACGTGCTGCTTTCCTTTAAAGTGATACCAACTTTGGGAGGTGCAGGCTGATTGTTGAATTTTACCCATAAACATTCCAAAAGCTCTTTTGCATCATCTCTCGTTATTATACCTTGCTCTATTTCTTTTTGGTAAAAAGGATTCAGATGTTGGTCCAATCTTCCAGGACTTAATGCATCCCATGGATTCAGCTCTGTAGTAACTCCTAGGTGGACAAACCAGTACATCTGTATTGCTTGTGCAAAGGTTTCAGGTTTATGCATTGGAACAACATCACAATTGACTGCAATTTGTAAAAGCTCTGCTTTTCTTTTTGCATTTGTTTCTTTCTCTGCAAGCTCTCTGGCGTAATCTGCATAACGCTTTCCAAAAATCATGATGGCATCGCAGCATATTTTCATTGCCTCAAGCTGAAGCTTCTTTTCATATGCTTTTTCATCATCATAAAAATTCAATGTATCTATTTCTTTTTGTATATCATCCTTAAAATCTAAAAAACCTTTTTTATACATCTTGCCATCTGCTACGGTATGTCCAGGACCTCTTTGTTCCATGAACTCTGTAAACATTCCACTTTCATAGCAATCCTTCCACTCAGGTGTCATATGGTCAAATATCAGCTTTCTAATGGAGCGGCTTTCCCAATAGGGAATAATCTCTTTCTCTTGTACGGCTTTCGCTTCATCATTTACTTTAAAATAGATGATTTCTCTGCGATCCATTACATCTAAATCTTCCATCGTATGACAGCATAGCTCTGGGAAGGATGGTGATGCTTGAGGTTTCCCTCCTTTTTCACCTACGATCAGCTCATCTTCATTGATGCAAAGTGTCATATTCTCCATGATGTGTTTGAATGCTAAAGCTCTCATGATCGGAACTTCTACACTGCCTGAGTATTTTTTATATGCCTCTGTGACCAGTACAGCTCTTTCTATGGATAAGGTTGGTGTTGCTGACATACTCTGCTTTCTTAGTCTCTGAATCCTTTCATTCATTCCTCTTTCCATTAGACTAACCCCCTATTTTTACTTTATATTGATTTTTTTCAAATAAACTTTTAATTTCTCCCAGCCTTTCTTGAGAAGGCTTCTCCATCGCTTCCTGTTTATATTCTCTATTTAATCTCGAATATTTATCTCTTGCTATATCATGATAAGGCAGAAGGTTTACCTGTGAAATTCTAAGAGGTTTTATAAAATTCATGATACTTTGAATATTTTCATCATCTGCATTTATACCTTGTATCAAAGGCATACGAAGATTTATGTTTGCTCCTCTTTCGCTCAATTTCACTAAATTGTCCATGATTAATTCATTGTCTTTCCCTGTATATTTTTTATGAAGATTCGTATCCATCAGTTTGATGTCATATAAAAAAAGATCCACATAATCCAATATTCTCTCAAAGCTGCTAAAGGGTGCATAGCCACATGTATCTATTGCAACAGAAATACCTCGATTCTTGCACTTTTTTACGATTGCTTCAACTGCATCTATTTGGGCCATTGCCTCTCCACCAGAGAAAGTGACTCCTCCGCCTGATTGTTCATAAAAGACTCTATCCTTTTCAATTATTTTTATAAGCTCATCCACAGTGTACTCTCTTCCTGCAATTTCTCTCGCGTTATGAATACAAAAATCAATACAGTCTCCACACAAAGTACATTTTTGTTTATCACTTTGTGCTGCTATTTGTGTCACTTTTATTGCACCATTGCTGCATTTCCTCTCACATATGCCACACCTTGTACATTTATCCTCAGAAAACATCATTTCCTTATCATAGCTTTGACTTTCTGGATTGTGACACCATATACAGTTTAATGGACAGCCTTTTAAAAATATGGTGGTTCTTATACCTGGTCCATCATGAATGCAAAATTTCTGTGTGTTGAAGACCATTGCATTAGCCATACCTTCACCTCCCCATGAAATTATTTAAGTATTTTTATGACAGGTTGTATTATTTGCAATAATCTTAACTATTTTATTGGTGTAATTCGCCCAGTTATGTGGAATTTTCGAACTATAATGAGCTGTATCACCTGGATAAAGCTCATGTTGCTCATTGTTCATTAATAAAGTCAGAACCCCTTCTAATACATAAATGAACTCTTCTCCCTCATGAGGATAAACATCTATATGTTCTTCACTATTTATAGGTAAAAGTTCAATAAGTCTTGGCAGCATAGCTTTATCCTCTGGATTTTGAGTAAGATGGTAAATAATCACACCGGAGCTTTCAACCTGAAATACTTCTTTTTCATAGCTTCTTAAAACAATCTTTCGCTTTGTTTTGGGCGATTTAAAAAAATAAGATAAATCAACTTCTAAAGCATGGGCGATTTTTTCAAGAGAATCTGTAGCTACAGCAGTTAAGCCTCTCTCTAGCTGTGATAAAAAGCCTGTTGAAAGGTTTGTCTGTTCACTTAATTCCTTTAGGGTCATCTTTTTTCCATTTCTAAGATCTTTTACTTTTTTACCTATGTCTTTATTCAATTTAAACACCTCCGAAAGGATTTAACTTTATATATCATTGGTTTTATCAGCACGATATTTCTTGTTAATTATTCTACAATATAAGCATACTATAATAAAAATAAAAAGTCCATATGATTTTCATCATAGTGAACTTTTTTATTAATAATTGTTTAATTTTATGCAATTTGCTTCTTTATATGAATAATATCTAAATAATTTTCATATAAATGAATTTATGCGCAAACTATTTTCTGTCAAATAGGATTATTTATCATATAAGTCTTATATGATAAATAAAATTACGCCTGACTCTAAAATGCGAAAAGTTTTTTTATCACAATCGATTTCAGCCATGGCACCATAAGGTATCGTTATCATAGGTGCAGTATGACCAAAGTTCATGTTGCAAAGTATAGGCAAATTCACCAATTTAAGCTCTTCTTTTATTACTTTTATAATAACTTTTTTATACTCCTCATAATACAA
>JAUQXG010000431.1 GCA_030834765.1 Lutispora sp. | reverse complement strand
TGGCTATAATCATTCTTTCACCAAATAGTTGGGTTATCACTTTTGCATATGGTGTTTCTCCGCATCCAGCGCATGCTCCTGAGAACTCTAGGTATGGCTGCGCAAATTGGCTGCCTTTTAATGTGTTTTTGCTTAATAAATAATCTTTTATTCCAACTGTCATAGCAAACTTCCAGTTATCTACCTCTGATCCAACTTGTGTTTCAATTGGTTTCATGATAAGTGCCTTTTGTTTAGAAGGACAGATATCTGCGCAATTTCCGCAACCTGTGCAATCAAGTGGACTTACTTGCATACGGTAACTAAGTTCCTCAAATCCTTTTCCTGCAGCTTTTAATGTTTTAAACGCTTCAGGTGCCTTAGATCCTTCTTCTGCATTAACTAATACAGGTCTTATGGCTGCATGAGGACAAACAAAGGAACATTGATTACATTGTATACAATTATCTATTTGCCATTCTGGAACATTTATTGCGATACCTCGTTTTTCATATGCTGAAGTTCCCATTGGGAATGTACCGTCTTCTCTCCCAACAAATGTGCTAACTGGCAGACTATCGCCTTCTTGTCTATTCATTGGTCTTAATACTTTAGTTATAAATTCTGGTTCTTCAACAGCCGCTGCCGCCTCATCTTCAGCCACGCCAGCCCAAGATGCTGGAATATCAATCTTAACTAGTGCATCTGCACCTTTATCAATTGCTTCATTATTCATTGAAACAATCTTTTCACCTTTTTTACCATATGTCTTTTCTACAGCTTCCTTTTGATATAAAACTGCATCTTCCATAGGAATTACCTTAGCTAATGTAAAGAATGCTGATTGCATTACCATGTTTATTCTGTTTCCAAGTCCTATTGCTTCAGCTATATCAGTAGCATTTATTGTATAGAAATTAATTTTATTATCTGCTATATATTTTTTCATTGTGGATGGAAGTTTTTCATCTAACTCTTCTACTGTCCACTTACAATTCAATAGGAATGTCCCGCCTTTTTTCAAGCCAGTCAACAGATCATATTGATGAACGTATGCAGATGTGGAGCAGGATACAAAGTCCGCTTCATCTATTAAGTATGTTGATCTTATAGGCTTCTTACCAAATCTAAGATGTGATATTGTTACACCGCCTGATTTCTTTGAATCATACGCAAAATATCCTTGTGCATATAGACCTGTTTTGTCACCGATAATTTTTATTGCATCTTTATTCGCGCCAACTGTACCATCAGAGCCTAATCCCCAGAACTTACATCTTGTTAATCCTTCTGCAGATGTTCTTAACTCTTCTTTTATTTCTAATGATGTATGCGTTACATCATCTACTATACCTATTGTAAAATGATCTTTTGGAGTTGCCGCTTTAAGGTTATCAAACACGGAATTTATATGTGTTGGAGTAGTATCTTTTGAACCTAAACCATATCTTCCGCCAATTATTAATGGAGCATTTTCTTTTCCATAGAATAATGAACGAACATCAAGGTATAGTGGCTCCCCTAATGAACCAGGCTCCTTTGTTCTATCAAGAACTGCAATCCTCTTAACAGTTTTAGGAAGAACATCAAAGAAGTGCTTCTCTGAAAATGGTCTATATAAATGAACTTTTAATAATCCAACCTTTTCACCTTTAGCTATCAAATGATCTACAACTTCTTCTGCCGCTTCTACTACTGAACCCATTGCAACCATTATATTTTCTGCATCTGATGCTCCATAATAGTTAAATAGCTTGTAGTCTCTGCCTGTTAGATCGCTGATTTTTTTCATATAGTCTGCAACAACTTCTGGGACAGCATCATAATATGGGTTACAGGCTTCTCTAGCTTGGAAATATATATCTGGATTTTGTGCTGTACCTCTAGTTACTGGATGTTCTGGGCTCAATGCGTTATTTCTAAATTTGCTGATAGCCTCATGATCTACTAATCTTTCTAAATCAGCATAATCCATAACTTCGATTTTTTGAACTTCATGTGAAGTTCTAAATCCATCAAAAAAATGCAGGAAAGGAACCTTTGATTTAATTGCAGCTAAATGTGCAACACCAGCTAAGTCCATAA
>JAUQXG010000430.1 GCA_030834765.1 Lutispora sp. | reverse complement strand
TAGGTTGAATGCCAACATTGAATCAAGTTCTTTATTCGCAATACCCCTTACACCATCTGTACCAAATAAGCGACCCATCCTGTGACCCCCTTCTTTTTATATATTCAGTTTATTGATTTGTCCAAAAGATACAGCTTTTCAATAGTCACAAATCAATTATTGCACACAAACTTTTGTCTTCATCATTTTGTGGTTTGTACACTACATATCCTATATAATATCATATATAAAAAGCTTATTCAAACGATGGATAACTATTACAATTATTTACCTTAGGCATATGCAAGAAAATAACAAGTCAGTATGCTAATCTATTCTGCATCTTTGACTTGTTATTTTCCTTTTCATACCTTACATGTTTTCTGGTGTATCTATACCTAAAAGGCCTAATCCGGTCTTTATTACGGAGCATACTGCTTTTGTAAGATTTAATCTTGCTGCTTTTATATTTTCTTCAGCATTTAGTATTGGATGGGTATTATAAAACTTATTATATGCTTTTGCCAGCTCTGTTACATTTCTGCTGATTACAAAAGGCTCATACCTTTCTGCCGCTTCTTTTACTGCATCTTTGAATGCATCAAGGAGTTTTACCATATTAAATTCATCTTCGCTGTTTAGATGGCTATAATCTGCTGCTTCGAAGTTAAAGTCCCCTGCTTTTCTTAATATACTCTTTCCCCTTACATAAGTATATTGCACATAGGGTCCTGACTCACCTTCAAAGCTGAGCATATCTTCCCATGAGAAGGCAATGTCCCTATCTCTGTTGTTTTTCAATATGATATAAATGATGGCTCCCATGCCTATTTTCTTTGCAATTTCAGTTGGATTCTCTAGTTTTCGTTCTTTGCTTTCTATGATTTCTAAAGTCTTGCTTACCGCCTCATCCACTACTTCTTTGGCAAATATTACATCACCTTTACGAGATGCAAGCTTTCTATCTGCAAATTTTACAAGGGATGTACCTATATGCATACAATCTTTATACCACCCAAAGCCTGCTAGATTCAATACATTAAAAAATTGTTTGAAATGAAGTGCTTGTGTATTTCCAACTACATAAATGCATTTATAGAAATCATATGTCCTTTTTCTATAAATTGCAGCAGCTAAATCACGGGTTGCATATATTGTTGCTCCATCAGACTTCAGTATCATGCATGGCGGAAGATTAAACTGTTCAAGATCCACGATCTTCGCTCCATTGCTTTCTACTAAAAGATTGTTCTTTTCTAATATTTCTACCACTTCATCCATTTTATCGCTATAGAAACTCTCTCCTGCATAGGAATCAAAGGTAATATTAAAATCGTCATAAAGCTTCTTAAACTCCATTAAGCTTAAATCTTTAAATTTCTTCCATAGGGCAGTAGCCTCTTCATCACCTTGCTCAAGCATTTTGAAGTATTTTCTTGCTTCATCTTCTAGAGCAGGATTTTTTTCCGCTTCATCATGAAACTTTACATATATTTTCAAAAGCTCATTGATTGGATCCTTTTCTATTACTTCATCATTTCCCCATAGCTTATAGGCAACGATGAGCTTACCAAATTGAGTTCCATAATCACCTATGTGGTTTAGCTTTACTGTATCGTATCCAAGATGTTTAAATATTTTTTCTATGGCGTTTCCGGTAACTGTATTTACAAGATGTCCTATATGAAAAGGCTTTGCTATATTAGGTGAGGAAAACTCAACTAGTACCTTTTTACCTTCCCCTTCCTTTGTACTTCCAAAATCCGTGTCTTTTTCTAAAACTTCTTGAATTGTAGCTTTTATGAACTCTGTTTTATTTACAAAGAAATTCAAATATCCCCCGGCTGCTTCTGCTTTTTCCAGAATGGCATCCTGTTCAAATTGTTTCGCTAGTTCCGCTGCAATCATGTTTGGTGCTTTTCTCATTGTCTTTGCTAAGGTAAAGCATGGAAAAGCATAGTCTCCCATATTTCCTTGTGGTGGAATCTCTATAAGGGATGAAATCTTTTCTTCTTCTAATTCTGTAAGTTTACTGATTTTTGCTGCAATTTCTTTTCTAAAATCCATCTTTCCTACCTCCATTATTGTTTTAAAAAATAAAAACCTCCAATCTCTATGAAAGAGACGGAAGTTCCGCGGTACCACTCTAATTGATTTTTTGCTGAAAGGCTCATCCCCAGAGACTTGCTGCTCAGCATAAACACCCTACTTTATTGTCTTTATCGCAGACTTACGCTTACATTACTCAATGAGTTTCTGCCACTTTTCATGCAAATTCTCCCTAGCTCTTTTTCCATCTGATTTATTATCAGGCTCACACCTTTTCCTGACTCTCTGAAATAAAAAATAGACGGTACTTTTCTAGTTCATCAATTTCTCTCTAATTAAATTATTATAACCTATTTTATTGAATTATACTAAATTAGTCAATAGTGAATTGCAAGTTTCATCCCATCCACTAAATTTATGGAGAAATTATCATTTCATTTATTATTCTTCCTTCAGCTTCTGGCATTTGCAGTCCTAAAAGGGCAGCCATCGTGGGTGCTTCATCAATTAAATTGATTTCTGAGATTGTTTTTCCTTTTATTATCCCATTTCCACAGGCAATAAATGTAGTATATATATCTGCTTTTTCTGGTGAAAATCCATGACCTGCTATATGCTCAGGATGAGCTGCTTCTATAAGGGAACCTTCAAGACTATTATCAAAGCAATAGCCTTCTCTGGCTTCAAGCATGAATTTGCAGTTTGCATCTGCACCCATGGCTGATGCTTGCTCACTTGTATAAATCTCCTCTATGGCACAGCAGCTGCTGGATTGCAATCCCATCAATATTGCGATTACTTTCATCTCTGTTGTTTTATCCTCGTTATTAAAATATACATATGCTGATCCATCGCAATAGTTGCAAAATGCTTTCCAATCTATAACTTTTCCTTTCTTATCAACTTTTATCAGTCCTTGTTTTAAAAACTCTGTATTCAATTTAATTCTTGATTGCACATCAATAAATCCATGATCCCCCAGCACAATAAAAGTTGTGTCCTCCATAAGTCCAGCTTTCTCAACTGCGCTTACAATCTTACCTATATTCTCATCTATATGAATCAGGGCATTGCGTGCTTGTTCTGAATCAGTGCCATATCTATGTCTTTTGCTATCTAAGTCAAGGAAATGCATAAGCAATACATTTGGTGCTTTATTTATTATAAGGTCCGAAGCAGCAGCGGTAATAAAATCATCTAGCTCTGGAAGACTTTTTCCATTTAGCAATTTGCCATATTTCGCTACAATACTCAAAAAAAATAATGGTGTACCACTTCTCATAGAAAGCAAAAATTGACTTTGACCTTTCTTATTCGTCCATATTTCAGGAAAATTATAATCTATCTTTGCGCCTGCCATGACTGGCCACATAAATGATGCTACCTTCAGCTTATTTGCTTTTGCTATATCGTATAATGTGGGCACTTTTACATCTTTACTATACCAATACCAATTGGCATCTTCTATCTCCGGCTGCAGTATTATATTATTAACTATCCCATGTTTTTTGGGATATGTTCCTGTTATAATCGATGTGTGAGATGGATAAGTAAGAGATGGGTATACCCCTTTTACTCTTTCTGCAATAGAGCCATTCTTTATGAAAAGGCTAAAGTTTTTTAATGTCTTTATAAATTCCAAGTCCTTGCTTTTTAATGCATCTACAGAAAGGACTATCAGGTACTTAGTCACTTTACTCATAAATACCTCCACAGCATGAAAATTTGAAACTAAGATACTATATAGATAATATATGTCCAGTATCCTTATTGTCAACGGTAGGCAGCTTTACTCTTTAAAAGTTAAAACTTGTGATATAGAACTGATTTTAAATAATAAAAACCGTATCGAGAGAGGATGGATGGCCTTTTTTACTCGATACGGCTTTTATTTAGTTTTGTTTATAGAGTGTTACTTTATTCCAGCTGAGCTCATACTGAAAGCCCCTGCTTAATTAAGCTTTCTGTATGAACAGCGCTTGAAATTTATTTAACGCATTCTGCTCCCTTTGCAAGAGCTTCTTTGTTTAGAGGAATTACGCTAGCTTTTTTGCCTTGGAACATTTCTGTTACAATTTCCATAATGGTATCTTCGCTAACAGCGTTCGTAGCTGCAATATATGCACCTAGCATAACCATGTTGGCTATTTTTCCATTGCCTAGTTCGTTTGCTATATCATTTGCTGGCACATAATAAACTTTAATATCATCTCTTGTGGATTTCTTGTCTATTAATGAGCTGTTAATAAAAAGCATTCCGCCCGGAACAACATCTTTTTCAAATTTATCAAGAGAAGGTCTGTTTAATACGATTGCTTCTGTAGCTCCTGTTACGATCGGTGATCCTACTGGATCTGCTGAAACAATAACGTTACAAGAAGCTGTACCTCCACGCATCTCAGGACCGTAGGATGGTAGCCATGACACATTTTTACCTTCTTTTAAACCAGCTTCTGCAATAATCTTACCTATTGCCATAACGCCCTGTCCGCCGAAACCTGCCATTACAATTTCATGTGTCATTTATTTCACCTCCTCAACATTTCTGAAGTTTCCTAGTGGGAAATATGGAATCATATTTTCCTGTAACCACTTCAATGATTCTAGTGGAGTTTTACCCCAGTTTGTAGGACAAGTTGAAAGAATTTCTACGAATGTAAACCCAAGACCCTTCATTTGAATTTCAAAGGCTTTCTTGATTGCTTTCTTTGCTTTATTTATGTTTGGTATATCATGTACAGATACTCTCTCAACAAAAACTGCTTTTGGTATTGTAGCCAGCATTTCACTAACTCTTAGTGGCATACCAGCAAGATCTTCATTTCTGCCATATGGAGCAGTTGTAGCTTTTTGACCAACTAAAGTAGTTGGCGCCATTTGACCACCTGTCATACCATATATTGCATTGTTTACAAATATTGTTGTAAACTTTTCACCTCTCATAGATGCGTGTACGATTTCAGCAGCACCTATTGAAGCTAAGTCTCCGTCTCCTTGATATGTGAATACGGCTGACTTTGGATTTACTCTTTTTATGCCTGTAGCTACTGCTGGCGCTCTACCGTGAGCTGCTTCCTGCATATCACAGCTAAAGTAATCATAGCAGAATACTGCACAACCAACTGGAGCAACACCTATTGCATCATCTAATAGACCTAGTTCTTCCAATACTTCTGCAACCAATCTATGGATAATACCGTGTGTGCATCCTGGACAGTAGTGGAATTGCTTATCTGTTAATCCTTTTGTTTTTTGAAAAACAACTGCCATTATTTTGCACCCCCTAATACCTTCTTAGCTTCTGCAACGATAGCTGCAGGAGTTGGAACCATACCACCAGTTCTTCCATAGAAATGTACTGGTTTCGCTCCATTTACTGCTAGTCTAACATCTTCAACCATTTGTCCCATGCTCATCTCTACTGTTAAGAAAGCTTTTACATTGGCTTTTGCCGCTGCAGCTTCAACTGTTTTTGAAGGATATGGCCAAAGTGTTATAGGTCTTATCAGACCTGCTTTGATGCCTTCTTTTCCAAGCGTTGCAATGGCATTTTTTACAATTCTTGCTGTTGTGCCATAAGCTACGAATACGATTTCAGCACCATCCATATTATATTCTTCAACTCTTACTTCATTTTTTTCCATTTCAGCATATTTTTCAAATAAATGAATATTATGCTTTTCGCATGCTGCTGGATCTATGAAAAGTGAGTTAATAACATTATGCTCTCTTTTTCCTTTTGTTCCTGTAGTTGCCCAAGTCTTTTCTGGAAGATTTCTTTTTGGGACATCTGTAAACTCTACTGGCTCCATCATTTGGCCTATCATACCATCACCCATTATCATTACTGGGTTTCTGTATTGGTCAGCCATATCAAAAGCTTCTTGTGTTAAATCAACTGCTTCTTGTACTGAACTTGGAGCAAGTACAAGTAATCTGTAATCTCCATGTCCGCCGCCCTTTGTTGCTTGGAAATAATCTGATTGTGCTGGTTGAATTCCTCCAAGTCCTGGGCCTCCTCTTACTATATTAACGATAACGCAAGGTAATTCTGCCCCTGCGATATAGGTGATACCTTCTTGCTTTAAGCTTATTCCAGGAGATGACGATGATGTCATGACTCTAGCTCCTGAACCTGCTCCTCCATAAACCATATTTATCGCAGCAACTTCTGATTCTGCTTGAACAAAGGCTGCCCCTTCTATTTGCGGCATTCTCATAGCCATATACTCAGGTATTTCGTTTTGTGGTGTAATTGGATATCCGAAAAAGAATTTACATCCGGCTTTTATGGCAGCTTCAGCTATGGCCTCGTTGCCTTTCCATAATTCCTTAGCCATTTATTTACATACCTCCCTTATAATTTTTCTACTCTGATTACTACATCAGGGCATGTCTTTGCGCATGATCCACATGCGATACATTTGTCCATCTCTTTTACTGTTGCTGGATGATATCCCTTTATGTTTATTCTTTCTTTGTCCATATGCACGATGTTTACTGGACACACTCTTACACAAAGCTCGCAACCTTTACATGTATTCTCATCGAATATTACTTTACCTGCCATTTGCAATCCTCCTACTCTTAATTTTTTATTCCCAGGGTTTTGTCATATATATGTCGATTGGGAATATAGCACCCTGAATACCAGGTGGCACTTTATCTACAAGACTCTTATGGACTACCACGTATTTTATTGGAAGTCCTAGAATCTGTGATACCTCTTCACAAAGTTTTTGTCCTCTTAGAATGTCCTCCAATTGTGTCTCACCACAAAGATGGGTATTATTTACTAAAGAAGTTATCTTTTGTCTTGAGCTTTCTTCAATTCCATTTATATATTTTATAACATCCTCTGGGGTCTGAGTTTCATGTCTATTGGCATTTATTACAAACATCATTTCATAAGGCTCTTCTGATAGATATTCGTGATATCTTCCAAGTGCTCTAGCGCCTACCTTATCTCCACCTAAATCTATGACAACCTCATAACTTTTATCATGAAAGGCTGTATTTATTTCAGATGAAAGAGCTGGTATATCAGCGCCAGGCCCTTTTATCGAAGAGGCAATTACTCTAATACTTTTTTCTGTAAACGCAGGTTCAATCTCTCTAGATCTAAAATAGGGATTTACTATATCTAAATCTACAATGGCAGTCTTCTTTCCTGTGGCTGCCAAAGCAAAGGTATAATTTACAGCAAACTCTGTTTTTCCACTTCCATAGTGACCTGTTATAATTCGAACTCTTTTTTCATCTAACATCTACACATCATCCTTTTAGTACTGTCTCGCTTCTTCTTCACCGCGAAGTACTCTTAATCCACCTTCAGCAAGGGCTATCATTTCATCTTCTCCAGGATATACTCTCACTTCACTTATAAATTCTACTCTTTCTTTGACCCATGAAATCAATGCTTTATCATAAGCAAGGCCACCTGTTAAGCATATAGCATCCACTTTCCCTTCTAGGACTGCAGCACATGATCCAATTTCCTTTGCAACCTGATATGCCATAGCTTTATATACAAGCTCTGCATTTTTGTCGCCATTTGAAATCATCTTTTCTACTTCTCTGCCATCGTTTGATCCAAGATAAGCCACAAGGCCACCTTTTCCTACTATTTTTTTCTTCATTTCATCTATTGTGTAATTTCCTGAGAAGCACATTTTAATCAATGCGCCAACCGGAAGTCCTCCTGATCTTTCAGGGGAGAAAGGTCCTTCTCCATCTAAGGCATTATTCACATCAATGATTCTGCCATTTTTATGGGCACCTACTGATATTCCTCCACCCATATGTGCAACGATAAGGTTTATATCTTCATAGGCTTTCCCTAAATCTTTAGCTGCTCTTCTAGCTACTGCCTTTTGATTTAGTGCATGGAATATGGAAATTCTTTTTATTTCAGGCATACCTGAAATTCTAGCTATTTCCTCTAGCTCATCCACTACAACAGGATCCACAATAAAAGCAGGAATATTTAGCTGTAATGCGATTTCATTTGCTATGACTCCGCCTAAATTTGATGCATGCTGTCCCATTACTCCTACCTTTAAATCTTCAAGCATATTTTCATTCACCTTGTATGTGCCGCCTTCCATTGGTCTAAGTAATCCACCACGGCCTACTACTGCACTTAATTTAGTTATATTTATACCCTTGCTATTTAGGGTATCTAATATAACATTCTTCCTAAACTCATATTGCTCAAAAACCGTTGTATATGGAGCTAACTCCTCATTTGAGTGTCTTAATGTTTCTTCTAATACCGGCTTTTCATTATCAAACACTGCTATCTTCGTTGAAGTAGAACCTGGATTGATTATCAAAAGTCTGAAAATTTCTTGCATTATGTCCCCTCCTAAATTATTATGGCATATCCCTAAAACAAACTAGCTATTTTATGGAATTATGCCTTGCTTGCCATCAATACCCCGATAGCAATAGAATTAAGTTTTGCTATATCTGAATCAGCTCTAGATGTC
>JAUQXG010000429.1 GCA_030834765.1 Lutispora sp. | reverse complement strand
TTTGTACAATCTCTTTTTCGTCAAAATCATATGTGAAATGTCTCCATATTTTCTATAGCTTCTTCTGTTAATTTATCAAATTCTAAAACGCTTTCTGATTTTTTTATATCAACTAATTTAGGTTTGGTTTTCGGATGCTTGGGTACAAATATTGTACAACAATCTTCATAAGGCAATATAGATGTTTCATAGGTTCCTATTTTCCTGGAAATATCCATGATATCTACTTTATCCATAGCTATCAAAGGTCGAAATGCAGGCCTATCAGCAACATCATCACTGACGATTAGGCCTTCCATGGTTTGGCTTGCAACTTGGCCAATGCTTTCCCCTGTAGTAACAGATTGAATATCCAGCTTCTCCGCCAATCTACATGCTATTCTCATCATAAAACGTCTCATAATGATTGTAAGTTCATTCTCTGGGCATTTTTCAATGATTTGCATCTGAATTTCAGTAAATGGTACAACATATAAAGTAATATTTCTTGTATATTCCTTTAATAGCCCAGCCAGCTCTTTTACCTTATCCTTTGCTTTTTCACTTGTATAAGGATGGCTATGGTAATATACGCAGCTAATACCAACTCCTCTTCTAGCCATCAAATATCCAGCTACTGGAGAGTCAATTCCACCAGAAAGCATAAGCATTGTACTTCCATTGACTCCATAGGGCAATCCACCTGCGCCCTTTATTCTTTTCACAAATACATATGCTTTTTCTCTGATTTCCACATTTACAGTATATTCTGGGTTCCTTACATCCACCTTCAGCCCTTCTGTATTTCTAAGAAGATGACCCCCAACTTCTCCGCTCACCTCCATAGAATTCATCCTAAATAACTTATTTGCTCTGTTTGTTTCTACCTTAAATGTGATATAGTCCTTGGTTTTACTGCTTAATATTTCATTCATTTCCTTGAGGGCACATTCTTTAATCATATCTAGGTCTGCTTCTGTTTCTGAAACATAACAAATTTCAGTCACGCCAAAAACCTTTTTCAGCTTTTCCACAATTCCTTCCACTTCTTCAGCACCTATAAACCATCTTCCTGTATCTGTGACAAAAGTGTATTCCAGCCCCTTCAAAGCTGCTTTAATATTATCCTTCAGAAGCTTTTCAAACTTGTTTCTGTTTAAACCCTTTAGAAATATCTCAGAAGAGTATTTAATTAAAAGCAATTGTTTCATTTTTTTAATCTCCTTAAAAAGCTTATAGATTCCTTTAACACTTCAATGGTGTAATCTATTTCTTCCTTTGTATTTTCAGCATTGAAGCTGAATCTAATAGTCCCTCTTATTTCTTCATCCCTTAATCCTAGTGCTTTCAAAACATGGCTCTCTTTATTGCCTTTTGCTGCACAGGCAGAACCTGCTGATACATAAATTCCTTTATCATCAAGAGTTCGTAAAAGCACCTCTGATTTTATACCTAAAAAAGATGCACTTAATATATAAGGCAAATTATCTTTAAAACTATTTATGTTTACATTTTCTATTTCCTTTAGTCTCTGTATAAAATAGCTCTTTAACACCGAAACCTTTTCATAGTTGACTTTCGTATTTGCCCATGTTTTTTGTGCAGCAACAGCAAAGCCTGCTATGGCTGCCAGATTTTCAGTTCCGGATCTATGATTCCTTTCCTGCCCTCCACCATAAATAAGGGGCTTTGGCATCAGACCTTTTCTTAAATATATAAAGCCTGATCCTCTGGGTCCATGAATTTTATGACCACTGGCAGATAACAAATCTATCTTTGCCTCTTTCACATTGATAGGAATTTTGCAATAGCTTTGAACTGCATCTACATGAAATTTCGCTCGGTTGCTCTTTTCTTTCAGGACTTTCCCGATAATCTCTATATCTTGTATACATCCGACCTCATTATTGACATGCATTACACTTACTAATACCGTATCTTTTGTCAAGCTTTCCATTAAACGATCTATAGATATTTTACCTTCTGCATCCAAGTCTAAATAAGTGACTCGAACACCTTCATTTTCTAATTCTTCATATACATTGATCACACTTGGGTGTTCTATCCTGGTAGTTATGATATGAGCCCCAGCCTTCGTAAACCCTTTGATTGCAAAGTTATTGCTCTCGCTTCCTCCAGAAGTAAAAATAATTTCGTCCTTGCTGCAATTTATGGTCTTTGCAATTGTATCTCTGCACTCACTCATTTTCTGCTCAGCCATAATTCCCAAATGATGGGCTGAAGAAGGATTACCAAAATAATTCCTCATGGTATCGGCAACTGCATCAACTACTTCTTCATAAGGTTTTGTAGTGGCGCTATTATCAAAATAAACTTCCATATTTTCCTCCAAGTATGTATTTACCAATTTTATTGCTAATTGTATTATGTGTTATAGTTTCTTTGTTTATATCAAATAACCCTTTAAAAATGGAAATGTACAAGGTTTAATTTACACTAAACCTTGTACATTTTCAATAGCAAATATCATTTATTAAAATGCGGGTACGATTGCACCTTCATATTTATCTTCTATAAATTTCTTTACTTCCGGACTATTTAATACTTCAACTAGCTTCTTAATTTCTGCTCTGCTTTCATCGCCTTTTCTTACAGTGATGATGTTTGCATAGGGTGAATCTTTATCTTCGATGATCAGCGCATCCTTTGTTGGATTTAAGTTCGCTGGTAGCGCATAGTTCGTATTTATTACTGCACAATCCACATCATCTAAAACTCTAGGGAGCTGTGCTGCTTCAAGGGCTTGAAACTTGATTTTTTTAGGATTTTCTGCTATATCCTTCTCTGTGGCAGTTATCCCAACACCATCTTTTAGCTTCAATAGACCATTTGCTTGAAGAAGTAAAAGAGCTCTTCCTCCATTTGTAGAGTCATTTGGTATTGCTATTGTGCTGCCGTCTTTTAATTCGCCTATGGATTTTATTTTACTTGAATATAAACCAAGAGGCTCTACATGAACCTTTCCAGTTGAAACTAGGTCCATATTGTTTTCAGCATTGAATTCTTCTAAGTATGGTACATGCTGAAAGAAGTTTGCATCCAATTCTTTTTCATTTAAAGCAACATTTGGTTGCACATAGTCTGTAAACTCAACGATTTCAAGCTTGATATTTTCTTTTTCAAGCAAAGGTGCGATAAATTCTAAAATCTCTTCATGCGGTATAGGTGTGGCACCTACTTTAAGTGTAACAGGCTCAACCTTAACTGGTTCTGGCGTTGCTGCTGGTGGTTGTTCAACTGCCTTTGGCGCACAAGCTGCCAATAAAGAAGTGATAAGTATAACCGATATGATTGTCGTTAATATTTTTTTCATTTTTTTCTCCCCTTATTTCTCATTATTTCTTATTATTTTCATTTAGAATAAGCTGGCCAAGCCTATTCTTGCTAAATTCAGAACACCGGTATTCTTTTTTAGTTTGATTATCTTAGCATTTTTTTATATATCAAATTTCCAATGGATTGTATTCCTTGAACCAGTATCACTAGTACTACCACTGTTCCAAACATGACATCCTCTTGAAAACCTTGATAACCATATCTAATTGCTAAATTTCCCAAGCCTCCACCACCAATGGCACCTGCCATGGCTGAATATCCTATCAGGTTTATTATAGTCAGTGTAATGCCAAGCACGATGGAAGGCATCGTTTCTGGTATAATAACCTGGGTGATTATTTGCATTCTATTAGCTCCCATTGATTGGGCTGCTTCAATGATCCCAGAGCTAAGTTCTTTTACGGAACTTTCTATCAGTCTTGCCACAAAAGGTATTGCAGCGATGGTAAGGGGTACTATGGCAGCCGTTGTTCCTATTCTTTTTCCTACTATCAGCTTCGTCAGCGGAAAAACTGCTATCATCAGTATGATAAAAGGTAGAGACCTTGCAATATTTATTACAATGTTAAGTACCTTATTCAAATTTTTACTTTCACAAATATGTCCCTCTTCTGTAACTGCAGCTAATACCCCTAAAGGTAAGCCTCCTATAACAGAAAAAAGTGTAGATAATGCTACCATATATATGGTTTCTCCTAATGGAACTATCATGAGATCAGAAATTTTTAAAATAAAATCAATTATAGCTTGCATATTAGCTTAACACCTCCAATATAAGACCTTGACCACGAATATAATCTATTGATGCTTCTACTACTGCTGATTCCCCTTTAATATTGATAATTAAATTTCCAAAGCCTCTGTTTTGGATATTGCTGATATGTCCACCAATTATATTTATTTCTGCACCTATTTCTTTTACCATCTTTGATATGATTGGTTCATAAGCTTTATCATCTAAAAAATTGATTTTTATGGTAGTGGAATGATTCTCTTTATATATTTCTGGTATCTCAATATCTTGCATATTATCATGGAAAA
>JAUQXG010000428.1 GCA_030834765.1 Lutispora sp. | reverse complement strand
TTAAATACTCTGCAGCAAACACCGTCTTATATGATTGAATGCGATTTGTAAGAGTTTTGGGTATTATCATAAAAATTGCCGATGCAATCAAAATTTCATAGAACTTTATTAAAACTTCTGTTGATCCATTGATATAGTATGTCATCAATGCATTGCCTATTATAAAGCCCACTGGACAGCCGAACCTTCCCAAAGCTTTGAAGGCATTGCATAGAAGTCCGCATAATCCATAAACACCTATTGCTGCTGGCAGTATTTCTCCGGCCAGAGATTGAATAAGTCCAAGTATCATACCCACCGAGGTTCCCATTCCAACATTCCCGTAATAAGCGAAAGTCATTACTACAAATATAACGATAATATTTCGCACAGATAATCCAGCTATGGACATCTCCGTTCCTACAAAACAAAAAGCAAACATGATGCAAATGGCTATCAGCTCTTCTGTAGATACGATATGCCTATTTTTATACTTTTTTATGACTGGAAAAGCTCTATCATATATGAATATAAGTGCTAAACACATCACTGATTCTGCTCCTTGCATCAGCAGGTCGTATAAAAAATAATCCTTTATATAAAAAACAAGGTATCCGGCCGAAAAGGTTGTAATCATTGCAATAGCTGTAACCAATATCTTTTTATTTATCCTAAATCTTTTTGTTACAAAATATAATAGCATGAAGGCTATAGATGAAATAAGGAATTTTATCAAAACCTCCCTACTGCCTGTGGTTATGGCGCCAAGAAGCAGCCCTGTGATTATAACCATCATATTCATTTCTTGAAGCGCTGAAACTGCCAAAAATGCCATGGAAAATGGATTCAAATACCCTAATATAATCGCTCTGCCAAGCATAAATGCCACCGTACCAAAGAGCATATTTATTTTAAACTGACTTGTCAGCACAGAATTTTTAAATATGAAAAGCCTGTCCCATATATTTATATTTCTTTGATTTTTCATGGTGCTTGCATCAAGCTTTCCCCATGTAAATATTTCAGATCTATCAACCAACAATTCCACCACCCAATTCATAAACTTTTATTTCAAATGTCTAGAATTGAGTTTAACAAATAGGATTCAAAATATTTGTCATGTTGAGTTCATGATTAAAAGTTTTTTTAGACAAGCACCAGTGAAATATGACAATTATCAATATATTAGTTTAATATAAGACATTGAAATTGATAATAATTATGGGAGTTATACAAAACTGATTCATTTATTGACACACAAAAAAATAAATGATGAGTAATATTATCTCATGATTTTGCATACAATGATTGGCTGCCAAATTAGTAAGGATAGCTAAAGCTTTTTTATCTCAAACATTTCTGAAAGCACATACCATGTTTGTGGAAAAGGTAAATTTATGATCCAATAAAATGCTCCTAAAAGATTGTATTCTTTTATAAGTTCATATTTAATATAGTGGCTGCGTATATCCTCAAACCATACTTTATGTGATATGCCTAATTCATTTGTATATTCCATATATGGCTGTCCTGCCACATTATCAAATATAATGCTTGCTCCATACTTTCTACCTAAAGCCCATACTTGAGAAAGTGTAACAGTCGCAGCGAGATTTTCCTCTGTATCAGGCAGCTCCCAATCATATCCATATAGTGTAAAGCCCAATAATAACTTTTCAGGTGGTATATTATTAGAGATGGCATAGTTTATAGACCTTATTATAAAATCCAGCTGAACAGTAGGGCGAGGTGGTCCAGACCGCCATCCAAATTCGTAAGTCATCGAAGCTGCAATATCAATATAGCTTCCCAAAGCGTTGAAATCAAAAAATCCTACCCAGTCCTGGTCTGCCCATTCTTCCCATTTTGCCGGAACATTTAATATTAATATCTTATCATTCAGTTTCATTTCTACATATAGTAGCTGAATAAAGGTCGTAAAAATTGTGCGATCCTCTGGAGCAAGATTTTCTATATCTATGATTGCTCCCTTTAGATTATATAAATTGATAAGTTCCATGATGTTGTCTATTAGATTTTCTCGAGTAATAGGATCAGATAAAACAGAAGCACCAAGTTCTCGGCTAAAATTACCGTACAGCGAATTTGTTATCACTGGCATGATGGCAACATTTGCAGATTTAGCGGCTTCTATAAGCTGTATATCTAATTTGCCTTGTATCTCCCCAGTGGAAGTGAAAGGAAACTCAAAAACACCAAGGTAAGTAAGGTATTGCCCAAGAATACGAAGAATCAAAGACTTGTCACTTGCTCGTGCAGGATTATAATAACCGAGGGTTTCAATGGTAACCCTGGAGCGAGGTTGATTTTGCGATGAAGGTATCCTTAATATTTGTCCTATGAAA
>JAUQXG010000427.1 GCA_030834765.1 Lutispora sp. | reverse complement strand
GTGAGTCAGTTAATGGATACAATAAAGAGAGTAAGAAAGGGGCTAAATCCAGATTTAGAAATTGAAGGTGTTGTTCTTAGTATGTTTGATGGTAGGACAAACCTATCTATTCAGGTAGTTGAGGAAGTAAAGAAATATTTCAAAGGAAAAGTATATAGAACGATGATACCAAGAAATGTGAGATTGGCTGAAGCTCCTAGCTATGGTCAATCCATAATAGAATATGATATAAAGTCAAAGGGTGCCGAAGCATATTTAGAATTAGCAGAGGAGTTTATTGAAATAAGTGAGGAGGTGATGAAGTGAATAAAAGAGGATTAGGAAAAGGTCTTGGCGCTTTGATACCTCAAGAAGAAAACTTAAATCCTGGAGTAATTGAGATAAAGCTCACAGAAATCATGGCCAACGAAAATCAACCTAGAAAGAATTTTAGTGACGAAGCATTGCAATCATTGGCAGAGTCAATAAAAGAGCACGGCGTGGTTCAGCCTATAATAGTCACTAAGGATAAAAATGGCTATGGCATTGTAGCAGGTGAAAGAAGATGGAGAGCGGCTAGAATTGCAGGCTTGAAATCAATACCTGCGATTATTAAAGACTATAGCAAACTAGAAGTAATGGAGATTGCCCTTATTGAGAATATACAAAGAGAAGATTTAAATCCAGTTGAAGAGGCTTATGCATTTAAGGCACTTATAGAGGAATACCAACTAACCCAAGAAGATATTTCAAAAAGAATATCAAAAAGTAGATCAGCAATAGCCAACTCCCTTCGACTTATAAACTTACCAGATTTTATTAAAAAAATGATAGCTGAAGAAAAACTAACAGCAGGTCACGGAAGAGCACTTTTAGGAATAGAAGATGAAGAGCTTCAAATTGAAATAGCAAATAAAGTGATAGATGAGCAGTTAAATGTAAGGCAAATAGAAAACTTAACAAAAAAAATAAAAGATAATGTTGAAATTAAAAAACAAGAAAAAAAGAAAAATATAGAAGTCATAGAAATTGAGGATAGACTAAAATCATTTTTAGGCACAAAAGTAATTTTGACAAATAAAAAGCAAGGTGGGAAAATCGAAATCCAATATTATAGCAATGATGATTTGGAAAGAATTTTAGAGTTAATGGAAAAATAGGGAAGCTTTTATTTGCCATATAAGCGTTTTTTTTAGATGACATAATATAATTGCATTATAAAACATAAAAATTGATTTAAACGCATTTTTGACCTTTTGGAGGGGAAATCGTGAAACAATATATTTTAACCTCTTTTATATCCGAAAATGGTGGAGGAAATAAAGCTGCAGTGGTTTTTGATGATTTTGGATTAAGTGAATCTAAAATGAAGTCCATAGCTTTTACAAACAACTTATCAGAAACAGCTTTTGTTGATATGAACCATATTAAGAACAATAAAGTGCAGATCAGATATTTTACACCAGAAGAAGAAGTGGATGTATGCGGTCACGCGGCCCTTGCCAGTTTTTATATTTTAAAACAAAAACATATATTAGAAGGGTCTTCTTTTTTTCATACTACTAGGGCAGGAAACTTAGAGGTGAGAATTGATCAAAATATAACATTTATTGAAATGGCGCAGCCAAATTTGGTTTGTGAAGTTTCAGTTGAGGATATTTTAAATTTTACAGATCTAAAAAAAGAAGAAATTATTCTTAATAAGAATTTTAAGATTAGTGTTATTTCAACAGGTCTAAAAGATATTATGTTAGAAGTTAAAGATTTGAAAATATTAAAGAGCATGAAAATAGACAAAAAGATAATGACAAATTTTTGTATAAAAAATAAATTTATAGGAATGCATGTTGTTTCACGTGAAACAATGGGAAAAGATTCTGATTTTTCCTGCAGAAACTTTGCACCTGCTGTGGGAATAGATGAGGAGTCGGCAACTGGAACATCAAATGCATCATTGATATATTATATGACACAGAAATATGACATGGATAGGCAGAAAGTCTATAAAATTGAGCAGGGCTATTTTATGGCTTTGCCCAGTATTATATACGTGAAAATAATTGAAGAAAAAGAAAAGTCTAAAATATTTGTAGGTGGAAATGTATCTTTGATTGAGGAGCAAGAATTACTTCTTGAAAATCCTTAATATGATAAAGTTATCAAATTGTTTCACGTGAAACAATTTGAAGAGTAGGGGAGAAGGATAAGAGCAATGAATATATTGAATCAGTTTTTAGGAAATATAGAAAACTATCAGTTTGTAATACTAGCTGTTATATTGGCACTAAGTTTAATATGGAACTTAGTTTTATCAATACAAATTTCTAATATAAATAAGAAGTATAAGAAATTTATGAGAGGCACTACTACTAAGAATATTGAACAGCTAGTGCTAGACCAAATTGATACGGTTGAAGTAGCCGCAAGCAGAGTTGAATTAATAAATAATGATCTTATAGAATTAAAGAATCAGGTTGACAGATGTATTCAAAAGCATGGCATAGTGCGATATAATGCATTTAAGGATACAGGAAGCGATTTAAGCTATACAATTGCATTACTAGATAATTTTAATAATGGAGTATTATTAACTGGTATATATGGTAGAAGCGAAACTGTAAGCTATGCAAAACCAATAGAAAGCGGAAAGTCTAGCTATCCTTTATCAGAGGAAGAAGAAAACGTACTAAGACGAAGTTTAAAAACAAGAGAAAGATAGTATAAAAAAA
>JAUQXG010000047.1 GCA_030834765.1 Lutispora sp. | reverse complement strand
TAATCCATGAGACTTTGATTATCTCATTATGCCATTGCAAAAACCCCACATATAAAATATATGGGGTTTTTGCATATTTTCCTACTCCTGTCTCATATAAATAGAGTGAAGTAATATTATAGGAGGAGGAGAATAATGCCTGTAGAATTAATAAGAAATCCCTTAAGGGCATTCAGAATAATAGGCGAAAATGTATACAGCACAGTTGTAGAAGAAGATGCAAATGTACCAGACATAAATCCTGATCTTTATAAAATACTAGCGCCAACAGCGCGAGTAATGATAAAAAACTGCGAAGTTATGACAGATAAGGTCATGGTAAATGGAGTGGTTTTAGTAGGCATACTTTATTCAGCTGATGTAGAAGGCAAACCACTTTCTAGTATGGACGTTGCTTTAGAGTTCAGCCAGGGGATAGAAATACCCGGAGCTATGCCAAAGATGAAAGAACAAGTGAATGCAGTGGTACAAAATATTGATTGCTCTACAATCAATTCAAGAAAGCTGAATATCAGAATTATTATGGATATACACTGCAAAATAGAAGATTTATTTGATCTGAATACTGCAAGTGATGTGAGAGGGTTATCGGATATTCAGCTTTTAAGAGAGTCATTTCAAATGAAGCAGCTGGCTGGGCATAACAAAGATCAATATACCATAAAAGAAGAAGTGGTGATGGAAGAAGATAGACCTCCTATAAAGAATATTCTAAGAACGGATTGCAGGTTAAAGGGCCGAGAATATGACGTTCAAGAAGGTAAAGTAGAAGTCAATGGAGTTCTTTGCATGGATATGCTTTATACTACAGATAATGAAGAGGAGACCATAGAACAGGCTGAAGTTGAAATGCCTTTTAGCCAATACATAGAAATGCCGTCGGCAGAAAAGAATATGGAGTCTATGGTTGATGTTTCAGTAGGCGAATCTAGGGTAAATATAAAAGAAAATGAAGCAGGTGAAAAAAAGGTTCTAGATGTAGAAGTTGATATGTCCATAAGCGGAAAAGTATTCAACAATGTAGAAATGGATGTAGTATCAGATGCATATAGCCCAACTTGCCAGATGGATATCACCAAGGATCTTATTAAAATGTATGAAATGGTTTGTGCATCCCATAGCAGCATGATTATCAAAGAAGGTATGTCAGTAAAGGCTGGAGATCCGGAAATTGAAAAAGTGTCCTATGTAGATGCTGCTGCTATAGTCAATGAAGTGAAAATAGTGGATGACAAGATTGTAGTAGAAGGAATTATCGAGGCTACAGCTGTATACATGACATCTTTTAGCGGTGAGCCGATGTGGAGTATGAAGGAGCAAATACCTTTCCGTCATACAGTAGACACGCCAGGTTCAAGGGTTGGGATGCTCAGCAATGTAAAAACCGAAGTAGAAAATGTAACTTATTCTTATATGAATAGTCAAATGATCGAGCTGCGAATCGTGATTCATACCACCATCGAAGTGTATAAGCCAATAGAAAAGAGGATGATATCACGAATTCAGGAAATAGAGGGAGTAAAGGCAGATTCATCAAAGATGCCTGCGGTAACGATATACCTAGTTCAAAAAGGAGACTCTCTCTGGACCATAGCAAAACGTTATAATACAACAGTAGATTCCCTGGTAAGGTTAAACAATATAGAAAATCCAGCAATGATATATCCGGGAATGCAGATACTGGTTTTAAAAAGTATAAGAGTGGGGTAGGATCAATGAAAAGCTCTGGGGTTTGGAAAGCTCTGGAGCTTTTTCTTGGGTCCAGCTTCGGGGGGATTGGATTTGTGGCACTCCGGGCTTTGGGCGGGTGATATTTGTTCGCTCAATTAATATTTCCTTTTGACTATTCCTAAGCTCGAGTTTTAAGAAAAACTCAAATAGGCTTCAAACTCGCGCAAAGAATATTATAAAATTAAGTTTTGCGCCTTAGAAAGATTTTCAGTCATCATAGTATATAGGAATGCTCAAACAGTGAAGCCTATTTGGTTTTCTAAAAAACTCTTCCCTAAGGAATACTTCAAAAGGAAATAATATTTCGCTCTACAAATATGCACCCGCCCAAAGCCTTGTTCCTTGATTATCCCATTGATTAGAAAAGCCTTCGGAGCATCGCTTCAGAGAGCTTGCTCAAACAGGGAAGATAATAAATGTGTTTTGATGATACACTAGGCAGAAGGGGGAGTAATTTTATGTAGTGAAATCTTATTGCCTTTTGTAAAATACCTTAGGTTTGGTGACTTAGAAAAGCGGAATATCCTTCAACTGTTTGAGCAGTTTATTCAAGAATATTTATTTAATATGTAAACTTTGCAGAAAGATAAATGGACTAAAGCCAAAACAATGCGAGTTTTGAAGGATATTCCAGCGTTCTTAGTCATCAAGCCTTAGATATTTACAAAAGCAATTGAAATTGAACGTATAAAATTCTCCCCCTTCTGCCCGGGGTGCCACAAAACCAAAACCTAGATTTCAGCAATTCAAAAAAAAGCATCTTTTGCTTTTTTTTTGAAAATATACTAAAATAGTTATGGATATAATACGAGTTGGAGTGTGAAATATGACTTATATAGCAAAAGCTGCGGCTAAGATTAATCTTGCCATTGATGTTCTTTCCAAAAGACCTGATGGATTTCATGAGGTTGTTATGATTATGCAGACAGTAGCCCTTTATGATACCATCAGCTTGAAACCCACAGCAGGTGGAGAAATTGAAATTATGAGTGATTCTAAATATATACCCACAGATCAGAATAATATTGTGTATAAAACAGCAGAATATCTAAAGCTTAAATATAATGTAAAAAAAGGAGCCCTTATAGAGATACAAAAGATGATACCTATTGCAGCAGGCCTTGCAGGTGGCAGCGCTGATGCAGCAGCTACAATAAAGCTTCTTAATAAAGCATGGGACTTAAAGCTTTCCAAAAATGAAATGCTTGAAGCCGGAAAAAAGATAGGTTCAGATGTGCCCTTTTGTATTCAGGGAGGTACTGCATTGGCAGAAGGTCTTGGGGAGCGGCTCACTTCACTAAAAAGTTTGCCGGAATGCTATATACTTCTGGCGAAACCGCCGGTTAGCATATCCACAAAACAAGTATATGCAGGAATTGATTTTGCTGATATAAAAGAAAAACCAGATATAAAAGAGATGATTCAAGGTATAAATGAAGGAAATATCGTTAAGATATCGAATAAATTATGTAATGTATTAGAAAACGTGACAATAAAAAAATGTCCAATCATAGAAGAATTAAAAGCAAAACTTATTGAATTTGGAGCCATCGGTAGTATGATGAGCGGAAGCGGTCCTACTGTCTTTGGTATTTTCGAAGATCAGGTTAGCGCCTACAATGCGTATGATCATATTAAAACTATGGTTAACGAGATTTTTGTAGTAAAGACAGAAAGTAAAACTTGGGACAATATATAAACAGATACCTTTTTTGAAAGGATGATGAAAATGGATAATAATTTTCTTGATTTAAAATTGGACAACTATAAGCCCTTGAGAGATGTCGTTTTTGAGTCTATAAGAGCGGCGATCATTTCTGGCGATCTAAAACCTGGAGAACGGCTTATGGAGGTTCAGCTTGCAAATAAACTGGGAGTTAGCAGAACACCTGTAAGAGAGGCCATAAGAAAGCTTGAACTTGAAGGTTTGGTAGTTATGATTGTGAGAAAAGGAGCATATGTTGCAGGCCTTTCCATAAAAGATATAACAAATGTACTGGAACTTAGAGGAGCATTGGAAGGATTAGCAGCAGGACTTGCAGCAGGCAGAATCACAGATGAAGAGATTGCAGAACTGCAAGCCATAGCCATAGATTTTGACAAAGCCTTGCTATCAGATGATATGGAACAAATGGTAATAAAAGATGTGGAATTTCATGATAAAATATTTAAAGCTACAAGAAATGAGAGACTTGTTCAGATTACAAATAATTTGAGAGAGCAAGTACAAAGATTTAGAGAAATGTATATATATAATTATAATAAGTCCAAGGAGCTTTCTACAGAGCATTATGAAATATCAAATGCAATTGACAGAAGAGATGTAGACCAAGCAGAAAAGATGGCAAGGAAGCATATAGAAAATGCAGAGATATATATCATGAAGATGGTGGAAGAGATGGAATAATAAAATAAGAATAAATACAAGGATACGCTAACCATAAATAGTTAGCGTATCTTTTTTTGCATATCTTTCTCCTTTTATGTAAAAAATAGCTGGATAGCAAAAGAAGAGGTGAAAATGATGATAAATGGATTTATAGAAAACATTAGAAATTTTATGGATGTTTATGTTTTCTTAGTTATAATTGGGATTGGAATTTTTGTACTTGCTGTAGACTATCCATATTTCAAGAAATTGCAGTATGAAAAGGATAAGAAAGTAACATTGATTATTGGCATAGCATGTGTGATAAGTTCTTTCGCCCTTGCTATCATATCTCAATTAGGATAGGAGGTACAATATGCAAAAATCCTCAAAAAGTTTAGAAGGCAATATGGCAGTCATAAAAGAGCACTTAAAGGACTGCGGTGATGTAATATATAAAGAGTTTAACGTTGGGCAAGAGCAAAATATCAAGCTAACGGCAGTGATGATAGATGGTATGGTTAGCCAAGAGGTTTTAGACGGATCTGTTTTTAATGCATTGATGATTCATGCAAGAGAGGTGCCTCCTGATCCGCCTGAAATGGTGGAAAAGCTTTATGAGCTTATCAGATATGGGGCCTTGCCTGCTATGGAACTAAAAGAAGTGGAAGATATAGATAGTGCAATACTTGGAATACTATCAGGAGATTCCATGCTTTTAATAGATGGAATAGAAAAGATTATAGTAATAGGCTCGAAAAAATGGCCTGCCAGAGGAGTTTCAGAGCCAGCAACAGAGTCTGTAATAAGAGGTCCCAGGGATGGGTTTACAGAAGGCTTTAGAACAAATACCGCATTGGTGCGAAGGAGAATCAGAGATCCAAGGTTAAAGATAAAGCAAAGGCAGATAGGAAGAAGAAGTCACACAGATGTAGGAGTATTATATATAGATGATATTGCTCTTCCTGAATTAGTTGAAGAAGTTGAAAGAAGACTGGATACCATAGATATTGATGCAATCCTTGAAAGTGGATATATAGAGCAGCTTATTCAAGATAGTATATGGTCGCCGTTCCCTACAATTAGAGCCACTGAGAGACCTGATGAAGTAGCAGCAGAGCTTTTAGAAGGGAAAGTAGCTATTTTGGTGGATAATTCACCTTTTGCACTTGTTTTGCCTACCACATTTAACAACCTTTTCCATAGTCCTGAAGATCATTATGACAGGTGGATCACCGCCAGCTTGCTTAGATTAATACGCTTTGCTGGAAGTATCATGTCACTGACACTTCCAGCGTTATATGTTGCAGTTACAACCTATGACCCAGGGATTATCCCAACAAAGCTTATGATCTCTATCGTTGCCTCAAGACAAGGAGTACCTTTTCCTGCACTTGTTGAAGCTTTCCTTATGGAAGTTACCTTAGAGCTCCTTCGAGAAGCAGGACTGCGATTGCCTGTAGCCATAGGCAATACAATAGGAATAGTTGGGGGCCGGGTTCTCGGTCAGGCAGCAGTGGAAGCGGGAATCGTGAGTCCTATTATGGTTATTGTAGTTGGAATTACTGCTATCTCATCTTTTGCAATACCAAACTATTATCTTTCTGTTGGCTTTCGGCTTCTTCGCTTTATGCTGCTGTTTCTTGCAGGGATGCTTGGACTTTATGGGGTTACGATTGGTATGCTTCTAGTGCTTTGTCATATGGCTAAGCTAAAAAGCTTTGGAATGCCTTATCTTACACCTTATGCTGCTTCTACATTTTCAGATTGGAAGGACACAATCATAAGAGTTCCTCGATATATGATGA
>JAUQXG010000426.1 GCA_030834765.1 Lutispora sp. | reverse complement strand
TGTAATCTTGCCATGTTGTATAAAGTTTTGCATTGAGCATACAATTTCATTTTCAATTAAATCACTTATACATTTTTTATATTCATCATAACTGCTGAAACCTGCTTTTAAGCTCAACTTTGATTTTATCAATTTTATCATTTAATATGCTCCTTACATCACGGTTTATAATACCTGCATTTAAAAGCAGCAATCGGGGAAATGCAATAAAAATTCTTTTATGCTGAATAATCTTTTCATAATATTTATGAACAGTAAACTTTGAATAATTCAAAATCACATCCCTCAAATTCAGGGCTTCAATCATAGATTTTACCGTATCTGCTAGAAAATACAAAGACAGGCATATGGATATATAGACCTTTATATTTGGGGGAAATAAAACGACAAGTCCTAAAAGCAAAGGATGTATAACCTGAATCAGCAGTAAGGTCAAAATTCCCCAGAGAAGTGAATACTTCAAGCAAACATATCCTTTAAGATTCATTGCATTATTGCTGTAATCCCACCACTTGCAGTTAAAAATCCGCTCCAAAAGTGATCCTGTTATATATTCTAGGGCAGTAATCAAAACCACTGAGCATAGTATACTGATTATAGATGCCTCAAAATAATTTTCCACCTTTGCATTGATCCAGCTTGCTGATTGGACTACTATGATAGCACCAAAACCATATATAGGGCAAAAAAATCCATTTAAAAAACCTCTGTTGATGAACTTTTTTTCATTTATACTTGCAAAAACTGTTTCCATAACCCATCCCAAAAAGGAATAAAATGTAAAAAATAATATGAAATCGGAATAGGCAATCATCATTTCATTCTCCTTCTTTCTCAAATTTATTATCTCATATTTAACTATAATTCGGACGTTTGATTTAATTTATCATAGCATATATCTGCTTGGCTAGTCAAGTATCGCCCATAAATATGTTATCAGCAGCTAAGTCCTTTTTATGCAGAAATGCTCATAAAAAAACTGACTGGTGTTAATCAGCCAGTTGACAATTGTTATAATTTTGTTGAATCGTACATAATTTCGAAATATCCTTGTGGATGCTTGCAAGCAGGGCATATATTCGGCGCTTCGGTACCCTTATGTATGTAGCCGCAATTGCTGCACTTCCATTCTTGTTCCGTATCCCTTTTATATAACGTCCCTGTTTCTAAGCTGTGCATAAGATCTAGGAATCTTTGTTCATGATGCTTTTCTATTGACAATATTGTTCTAAAGGCTGTTGCCACTTCTGGGAAGCCTTCTTCTGTTGCCTTTTGCTCAAAGCTTGGATATGCAGTACCCCACTCTTCTTTTTCCCCTTCTGCTGCATATTGGAGATTCTTCACCGTATCATCAAAGCCTATTGGATAGTCTGTATCAACATGTATTTGGGCTTTACCCAGTCCTTTTATTAATAAGTCGAAAAACACCTTTGCATGAGCTCTTTCATTCTCCGCTGTTTCCCAAAATATATTTGCAATTCGTACATGACCTTCCTTTTGAGCCGCTCTGCTATAAAAAGTATATCTGTTTCTTGCCTGTGACTCCCCTGCAAAGGCCTTTGCTAAGTTTTGGGCAGTTTCTGTTCCTTGTAAACTTTTCATTTAATCTCTCCTAACATCTTTTTTAGATATTATTCCCAATGTTTTCATATTTATGTTTGATATTTAGGAGATGAAAAAGAGCCGCCTAAAGGCCGCCTTTGGTAAAACAGTATCTAATTAAGTGTGGCGCAGCGTAAGGCTACGCCGTTCTTGCATCTACTGTTATGTACAGTTCGGGTCAACTTGGTCAGAAGTAATTGAATCTTGACAATCTATATTATTTCTATCCAGTGAACTACACATAAAACCTTATTCTATCTTTATCTGTGGGGATGCCGTTAAACGCTTTACGCCATTCTCCGTCATGGAATAACTCATATTGCTCAAAAGCGCAGGGCAGTCCATTTGCAGAAAGTATGTCGCTGTTATCCATAAGCTGAAAATGTAAATGGGGAGAAAAAGAGTTGCCAGAATGACCTACTTTACCAATAACATCACCTTTCTTCACACTTTGACCCACCGCAACCTTAATGGACCCTTTTTGCAGATGGCATAATCCAGCATATATGTTCTCTTCATATTTCATAATGATGTAGTTGCCAGCAATGGATTGTATATTGTCTTTGTGGGGGTTAAAGGTATGCGTACTCTTTATAGCAACAAATAAATCTGCAAATAAATGTGCTTTAGCTCTTTCCTTATAATCATCTTTGGCGTGAACAATTATCCCATCGCAAGGTGCATGTACTTCTTGCCCCCAACAATAGCATTTGCTTAAGGGAACTCCAAAAAGGAGATACCTCAACCAGTGAACGCCATAGCTGGGCCAACCTTTTCTTTTCCAGTCCACTTGCAAAAAATCATAAGCGTATCTTGTTCCTAATCGGTTTGTCCCATGGCTCGGAATCCTTTTTCCCGGAGTGTTAGGAGAAAGCCACTCTCCTCTCAAAGGGAATTCTACTATTATTGGTTTGCGCATTTCATTCATTCCGCACCTCCCAAACTGTTGATAATATCCTCGACTTTAATATTCGGATTGCGATACCGTGTACCACCAGAATTAGCAATTTGCAAGGAATTTCCTGTGAAGGAAAAATAAAAAATTCTTGTCCCCATCAGTCCCACTCCTTGCCTGGCTTATAGAATATTTTTCTGAGCTCCTCAAAATATCCATCAAGCTTTTCAACAATGAGCTCATAATTCAAAACAGAGTATTCTGAGTTTCTAATATCATCTAATATTTCATTAGTAAATCCAAAATTAGCCCAAAGGATAAATTGTTTGCACTTTTCAATATCCAACCCTGCTCTAAATTCAGATTCATCTACTATTTCAAATATGTGAGTACAACACGAAAACTGCTTTTTAATGGCTCTTCTTTCTAGTTCTTTGTTTACTTCATCAGAGTTAGTTACAGTGGAAAGTTTATTAAACTCAAAAATCCACGGATACTGTTTTAATAATTCAATTTGAAGAAGATACGATTGACGTAGCCTGTTAAAAATATCCTTTTCTGCAAAATCCATTTTCATATAATATTCTTTATCAAGAAGTTCAGCGAAATAGTCATACACACACAGAAAAAGTTCCTGTTTATTATTCACATAATGAAACATCAGGGCTTTAGAAATTCCTGCCTCTTTTGCAATTACATTTGTTGAGGCATTGTCAAATCCTCTTAATGCAAATTCTTTTAACGCAGCATTTAAGATAGCATTGCGCCTTTGAGGTTCTAAACCCAATAATTTTGTAGTCATAAGAGATTATCCTTCCTTTCATTTACCTTTTAGGTCAATTTTATTATACTTCCATTTACCTAAAAGGTCAACATTCATGGCATATCCGTCAATGGTCATCTACTTATTAGGACAGAGAAAACAAAAAACAAGCATATCGCCCATTGTGAACGATACGCTTGTTTTCAGACATCTTACTTGGCAATGCCCATAAACAGTTTAGTTTTTATACTGTCTTATGTTGGACTGTCAAATTAGCGCCCCTTTTTCATAAACACTTCTATATCTTCTATATTTCTTATGATATCCTTAGATAGATTTTCATAGCCACTTTCTGTTACAAGCACATCATCTTCTATTCTTATGCCTATATTTTCTTCTGCTATGTATAGACCAGGCTCTACTGTTACTACTACGCCAGGTTTAAAGGGGAGTTCTCTATCCCCTACATCATGGGTATCCAGCCCAAGATAGTGGCTTACTCCATGGTAATAGTATTTTGATAACTCTGCATCTTCTTTTATCAAGCCTATTTCTTTTAACCCGTCTGCAAGAATCTTTTTTGTTATATCATTAAGGTCTGCCAATTTCATTCCTGGCTTTACCGCTTTTGTTGTTTCTTCCAAGGCTTTGAGAACGATATGATATATAGTCTTTTGCCTATCTGTAAATTTGCCATTTACAGGGAAGGTTCTTGTTATATCCGCTGAATAATAGCCATAGGCTGCGCCAAGGTCACAAAGTATTAAATCATTTTCACCTGTTATTCTGCTATTTGTCTCATAGTGAAGGATTACTCCATTTTCACCTGATGCTGCTATTGTTGGAAAAGCATGCTCTCTGATTCCATTGCTTGTCAAAACGAAATCAAAATATGCTTCAATCTCATATTCATGCATTCCTGGTTTTGCATTTTTCATCATATTTTCTATACCTTTTTGGGTTACTTCTATTGCATGCCTCATGCAAGCAATCTCCTCTTGACTTTTATATAGTCTGTGATTACATATTTCGTGATATATATTTCTTATTCTTATACCTGGGTATTTTATCGCCACTTCTTTTACAAAGTTTTGCTCCAACGTAACTGCATCATTCCAATTTCCTCTTTCTAAATCTATGTATAAGTTCTCAAAATCAAGGGATAGTGCTTTTGCAAAAGCTCCTTCAAATTCATCTATATACTTAATGTTTCCTACACCTGATGCTACTTTTGCTTCCTCTGATGACATTTTTATGCCAACCCACTTTTCAACCAGGGGGTCTTTTCTTTCAATAAAAAGTGTCTCTTCTACTTTGCCCTTTCTTTTTAACAGCATAAAAATAGCTTTCTCTCTATGAATACCTGTTAAATAGTAGAAATTTCTATTTGGTGTGTAATGGTGATAGCTGTCAGCAGACCGATGCGGTGATTCCCCTGCATAAAATACAAGGATGGAATTATCCTCTAATCCCTTTACCAAAGTGTTTCGGTTGTTCATGAAAAAGTCCTTATTCATATGCCGTCCCCTTTCAACAAACTGTTATTTTATCATAATATTATAATATCACTTTCCAATATGCTTTGCCATATTTTCTATATAATTCCTACTTCATTAGCAGTTTGGGATGCCTGAAGTTCAGCTGTTTTTCTATCATCATATTTTTCTAAACCAATCATAAACATGGAGCAAATCCCTACTACCGCTCCAACAATAAGCCAGCCTTTTTCTATTCCTGTAAACAATATTGCATTCCCCATTATCATTGGTCCTAATATATGTCCCATTCCCATTACCAATGGCAGTATTGAGCTCATTCTTCCTCTATGGGATGCCGGGGTATGATTTGCTATAAAAGGAGC
>JAUQXG010000425.1 GCA_030834765.1 Lutispora sp. | reverse complement strand
GAAAATGCCCACGATATTATATTATTTATTGACATTGACGGGAAAATCATTGAAGCAAATAAAGCGGCAGTGAAAGCCTATGGCTATGCTTATGAAGAATTACTTTCAATAAATATTCGCGATATCAGAGATGATTGGAATTATACAAAACAGCAAATGAAACAAGCCAATCAAAAGGGAATTTTCTTTGAAGCTGTTCACCGTCGTAAGAATGGAAGCTATTTTCAAGTTGAAATCAGCTCACAAGGGATCACCATGGGTAATAAGCGTATACTTTTGAGTATTGTAAGAGATATAACGGAACGCAAACAAGGGGAAAAGAAAATATTTGAGAGTCAGGCGAAATACCGTTCGCTCTTTATGAATATGAGCAGTGGATATGCCTACTATAGAGTCTTATATAATGATAAAGGAATTTCAGCTGATTTAGAATTCACTGAAGTGAATGAGGCATTCGAGAAAATGTTTGGTATGGCAAAAACTCATATTATAGGTAGGAATCATTCTGAGTTGTTTCCTACAAGTAAAGATATTCTTATTAAAAACATTCGAAAGTATGAAAATGCACTTTCGCGGGGAGAAAGTGTACATATTGATGAAGTATTTTTAAATGATTCCAATAAGTGGCTTTCAATTGCATTATACAGTCCTAATAAAAAGCATATTGTAACCATTGTTACAGATATAACCCATTCAAAGCAGTCCGAGATCAAATTAATAGCAGCAAAAGAATCTGCAGAAGCAGCCAATAAATCCAAGAGCGAGTTTTTGGCTAATATGAGCCATGAGATTCGCACTCCTATTAATGGTATGGTGGGGATGCTGGATCTTACATTGCTTACTGATTTGAATGAAGAACAGAAAGATAATCTGATTACCGCTAAGTCTTGTGCAAATGCGCTATTAGAAATTATCAATGATATATTAGATTTTTCCAGGATGGAAGCAGGTAAAATGGTCATTGAGGACGTAAGTTTTAACATGAAAGAGCTCATAGAAGAGATTGTAAAGATGCATTCACCCCGTGTGATAGAGAAAGGACTTGAGTTAAATTATGCCTTTTCTTCTGCAATACCACAGTTCTTGATAGGTGATCCAAATAGACTTCGCCAGATACTGAATAATCTCATAAGTAATGCAATAAAGTTTACTGTGGATGGTGATATCACTATAAGAGTTAAGAAAATATTGGATATCGATGATGCGGTAGAATTAAAATTTACCGTGTCGGATACAGGAATAGGAATTGCTTCTGAAAATATAGAGCGACTTTTTAAGAATTTTAGCCAGATAGACAGCTCCTTTACAAAAAGAAATGGAGGTACCGGACTTGGGCTTGCTATATCAAAGCAGCTTGTTGAAATGATGGGTGGACAGATATGGGTTGAAAGCAAAGAAGGAAAGGGCAGTACTTTTTATTTTATATTGAAGCTCAAGATTGGTAATCAAGCAATAGAGAAAACCAGACAACTACCACAAATATTAAAGACTGCAAAGTCCATTAAAATACTTTTGGTTGAAGATGATGCCATCAATCAAAAGGTGATTATGAAAATGCTTGAAAAAAAAGGTCATATTGTTAAAACTGCAAACAACGGGAAAGAAGCACTGGCTTTATTTGAGGAAAGAAAATATGATGCGATTTTAATGGATATACAGATGCCTGAAATGGATGGCATTGAAGCTGCAAGAAAAATAAGGGAGAAGGAAGATCAGAATGATCATACTCCAATCATAGCACTGACAGCTTATGCCTTACAAGGTGATAGAGACAAGCTACTTTCTTTGGGCTTGGATGACTATGTCTCAAAGCCTATACATATGGATGAACTCTTTTATATTCTTGATAGAATTACATTAGGGAAAGAAAAATGGAGAGGTTCTATGCCAGATAGAGTAGAGCTTTGTGATAATGGGGAGGTCCTATTTACAGACAAAAAGCAGTCAAGATCGGAAACACAGATCATTTCAATACTGTCTCAGATTATACAATTCATTCAGGAAATTGAGACAGCCATGGAGAGTAACGATTTTGTTATAATTGAAAATATGGCACATGATATTAAGACTATAGCAAACAAGATTGATGCTGGTGAAATAAAGAATGCAGCATTTAAAACAGAGCTTGCAGCAAGACGAGGGAACTTGACGGATGCTATGAAGTACATAGAGCAAGTTAAGCATGAATTTAAAATATATAGAGAATCTATTGTTTAATCAAAGGAGGAAAAAGAATGAGGATATTAATAGCGGAAGATGATTTAGTCAGCAGGAAATTTTTATTTAAGTTTCTTTCTAAATTTGGAGAATGTGACTTAGTGGTAGATGGCTTAGAAACGCTGGATGCATTTTTGATGTCTCTAAAGGAGGGTAGGCCCTATGATCTTATTTGTCTTGATATTATGATGCCTAAAGTGGATGGGGTAAAAGCACTAAAGGCAATCAGAGATCTTGAAACGCAGAAAGGGATACTCCCGGAAAAACGCTCTAAGGTTATCATGACTACAGCTCTGGCTGAAACAGAATTTGTACAGAAAGCATTTGAGATTGGTTGTGAAGCTTATGCTGCAAAACCAATAGATACATCAAAGCTAGTTGAAGTTATGCAAAAGCTGGAATTGATTCCACAAAAAGAATAGATTATAAATAAGGGTGATAATATGAAAATAGAAGAAATACCGGTATCCAAATGCAGTAAAGGTGATATTCTAGCTTCTGATGTGTTTAATGAAAGTGGAGTAATATTGCTGGCAGAGGATACCGTTCTGAATGAGTATATAAAAGATCGTCTGATAGACATAGGGATTATAAGCATTCGTGTTTACAGCCCACCTGAAAGTTCTACAGATAATAAGATTTCTTATATGGAGTTTAGAAAGAGTTATAAGAATACTGTGCTGCAAACCAAAACTATGCTTCATGAGCTTGCTGCTGGGAAGCCCCTAGACTATAAGAAGGTTTCATTTATATCTGATCAAATTTATAAAAATATCTGTGAGAATAGTAATATTATAAGATGCTTGTCAGAGGTTCGCGATGCAGATGAATATACATATACACATTGCGTGAATACTGCCTTCTATTCCATGCTAATTGCAAAATGGCTCAAGCTTTCTGACTATGAAATCAATAAGGCAATTCAATCAGGATTACTGCATGATATTGGTAAATCTAAAATTCCTAATGAAATTCTCTGTAAAACAGGGGCCCTCACAAAAGAAGAATATGAAGTTATAAAACAACACACTATTTTAGGTTATCAAATGGTAGAAGACATAGATGATATTCATATTGATATAAAGAGTGCGATTCTTCTTCACCATGAGAGAATAGATGGTTCTGGATACCCATTCCATGCAAGTTCGCATTCTATGAGTCTGTTTTCCAGAATTGTGGCTGTAGCGGATGTATTTGATGCTATGACTTCGGATAGAGTTTACAAAAAGCGAAAGACTCCTTTTGAAGCATTTGAAATGTTTCAGGTAATAGGTATTGGTATGTTTGATTCAAGAATACTTAGAGCATTGTTGAATAACTTATCTGCATACCTGGTAGGCTCAAATGTAAAACTTAGTGATAGTAAAATAGGAGAAATCGTGTATGTTCCTTTGCAGAATCCTGCTTGTCCTATTGTCAAAGTTTCTTCTGGCTATCTGGATATTTCACAAGAAAATGTGATACAAATATTAAGTATGATATAAAATGTGAAAAATAATTAAATAACCATGGATTCATCCCATGATTATTTAATTATTTTTAGCCCTAAAGGGGATGACTTGACAGTATGAATTGTCCATCTATTTTCAAGCTTGCTTAGGCATTGGTGCATATATTCTGTAAAAGTTTCATTTGATTTGTCCAATATTGCTATAATAGTTGGACCTGCGCCGCTGAGAAAAGTGGCATAAGCTCCAGCTTGTTTAGCTTTTTCCGCAATCAAGTCAAAGTCAGGAATCAGCTTTTTTCTATAGGGCTGGTGAATTTTATCTTGGCAGCTATGTCTTAATAGTTCAACATCTCCAGATATTAAAGCCGCAGTCATTAGAGATGCTCTGCTAATATTAAAAACAGCATCTTGCCTGGTAAAAAGATCAGGTAAAACTTTTCTTGATTCTATGGTTGGTAGCGTAAAAGCTGGACTCATAACAGAGAAAATGAAATTTGAATGAGGCTCACTGTTATGGTAAAATACCTTTTGATTCTCCATACAAGAAACTGCAAAGCCTCCAAGGAATGCGGGCACTATATTATCTGGATGCCCTTCAATCTGAGCCCCAATATCAATCAGTTCATTTGTTGATAAATTACTTTGAGATAATGCGTTTCCAGCAGCACATCCAGCTGCTATACAGGCAGCGCTGCTTCCTAACCCCCTGCAAGCAGGTATTTCGTTCATGAGACTAAGCTTAATTCCTGCTAGCTGCTTGCCGGAAAGATCAAATATTTTCTTTATAGATTTATAGATTAAATTGGTCTTGTCCTTCTGAATATACTTAGATTGCACATCTTGACAAATGATTTCTAATTCTTTGTCCGTTTCTTCCACGATAATTGTGTTTCTTATTTGAAGCGCCATACCCAAACAATCGAAGCCCGGCCCTAGGTTTGCCGTAGTTGCTGGAACTGTTATTTTAATCATTTAATTCACCTACTTGATTTTTAGCTAAAGAATATGCAGAATAAATGCGTTTTGTATAAATACATATGTTCTCGTTAGATGGACATATATTATCATAAATACTGCATATATGCAAGGAGAATTTTAAAATCAAGACATAATAAAGCCATAAAAGGATGTTAAAGATGGGTAAAACAAGTATCAGCAATCTGTTCATAAATATATTATTTTCCGTAAACCTTAACAATAAAAAGAGAAAGGAATTGCCCTTTCGGAGAAAAAATCTAAAGACCTTCCATTGCCTCTGCGATTCTGCGCAATTCTGCTTTTAGATATCAGTATTATAAAGAATTGATCGCATGAATATAGCTGCAAAATTTCAACATGAAATCTTGCAGCTATTATGTTTACAGTCTTTGTTCTCTTTATATATTTATTTTTTGAAAATACCAAATGGCTTTCCTATAGGTAGAAATTGTCTTTCAAAATGGGTGTTCAATACTGATGCAGCTGAGCCATAGAAAGAAAATAATGCTATCAAAAGCTCAGAATATGCTGCTAGCTTATGTGAAAACTCGGGAATAATATCAAAAGAATTAAGAGATAGCCCTATAAACAAAAAATTGATTAAGAAAAATATCATAAAAAGAACCTTGTTTGTTTCCATCGCTCCTATTGTCATAAAAATGGTAAAAATCAGATAACCTACAAAAGCGACTCCCAGTTGTTTTGTATCTACATTTGAAGCTAGCTTTTCTCCGAAAACACCCATTTTTATCATCCAAGAAGATGCGACCCCAAGCCAAAAGAAACCATAACCACCAAAAGCAGTGGTTCCAAAGGTGTTATTTCTCTTTGAATCGTTAATGCAGGCGAAAAGTTGAGCAAAAGCTCCTAAAAATATGGCCCAAGGAATTACGAAGGATAGTCCATCTGTAATGCCAAGCTTTTGAGAGGATGCTACAAGTGTTACCATGGCTAGTCCAAAAAGTCCCAATGCAGAAGGATCAGCATTCGTGATCTTTACATTCTGCGTTTCAATTTTAGTCATTAGTGACCTCCTAAAAAATTATTAGTACTATAAAAAAT
>JAUQXG010000424.1 GCA_030834765.1 Lutispora sp. | reverse complement strand
CATATTATTATTTAAATCATCAATAGTAACCCTAACCTCTTTTACTCTAACACCTGCATAGTTTTCCACATATTCTTTCATATTCTTTTGAAGCTCTTCCGTTGCTGCTGGTATATTCACATCACCCATGAATGAGGTCAGTACATTTATGATAATCTGATTTTCAAGCTCTGATACTTTAATATTGATATCACGTATTCCATTTACTCGTTTTGATGCTGTATGAGCCAACTGCTCAATAGTATTATATGATATATTTATTTGGCCCCATTCAGTTTCTTTCTTTACGGCTTTAGGTAAACGAAATGTTTTACTGGAAAAAGAAGCAAAAAATAACTTTGCTGAAATAATGAAAAGAATAAATGCGACTATGGCTGCTACGGGATCTTGTGAGATAAATAATATAACATTCTGTTTATAGCTCTCTGGTAGAAAATTAAAAGGCATCAATATAAGTATTATAGTAATTATTCCAATGCTCAGTGAGTACAAAACCAATAATAGCCTGTCTAATAAATTCATAAATATTCATCCCTTTCATACAAATATTTGAACTAACCCTTTGCCAAGCAAAGGGTTAGTTCAAATTTGTTAAATTAAATCATGGAAATAGTTTGATTTAATCATTTTACTCTAAAAGCGGCATCTTCTTCTTTAGGTTCTTTTTCAATATTTACGCCTTGAATATGTATATTAACCTCAACAACCGTAAGACCTGTCATTGTTTCTACTGCCTTCTTAACATTTTCTTGTACTTGCCATGATATATCGGGAATCCTAGCACCATACTCAACTACAAGATATAAATCAATTGCTGTCTCTTTTTCTCCAACCTCTACTTTGACACCCTTTGACGGGTTTTTCTTTCCTAACATTTCCGTAATGCTGTCAGCAATGCCACCGCTCATTCCAACTACACCCTTTATTTCCTTAGCTGCTATCTCAGCGATAATAGCCACAACGTCATCAGCAATTTTAATTACACCATATTTATCTTCCTGTAATTCTTTCTCCAAATCGTGCACCCCCTTGTTCATTCATATTTTATACTGTGTTTATTATATCAAAACATTTTATAATTTACAAATACAACTAATCTTTCTTCATAATTTTGATATTTGCAGCATTAATCTTTGTCTTTCTAACAACTATATCTTGAATCTGAGCTACATTTGTGGATGTAAGTTCTTTTGCATCTACTATTACTGTAACCGAATCATCTGTTAAAAATACTAAAGCATCATTAAAACCTCTTGAAATGATAAGATTTTCTATTATCATTTCTTTTTCAGTAAGAGCAACTATCTTAACTAATTCTTGTTGTGCAAGAGTCTTGAAAGATTTATCAGTTGTTTCGCTGCCCATAATATCTTCCCACATTTGTCTTTCTTTACTTCTATTTTTTTCTCTTTCCATTCTATATTCTGTAAAGAAGGTAGAAGTAGATTCAAGATTTTGTGTGTCTTGATTATCTTCAATTACTGCTACATTAGGAGTTTGAATAGAGGATGTCATTGAAGTTTCAATTGTATCTGTTGTAGCTGTTTCTTCCATGGGATTGATTGTATAATCTATGCTCGTATAATTCGTACTAGTAAAAGTATTATAAGCATAGCCTACAACAAATAAAAGCGCAACCAAGGAACATACTACCAAAGTCTTCCTATCAATATTCATTTTAATCTTTTTCATAATATTACCTCCCAATTAATTTCTTTCTAATATAGATACTCTGTAAGCAGGTATATCTAAAACTGTCTGAACGGCTTCCGATAGTTTTAGTTTTACTTTAGGATTCTTCGCACCTTCAGCTACAACAATTACTCCTTTTATCTCTGGATTTAACTCTTTAACTACAAGTGCTTTTGAATTACCGCCCTGTTCATTCATAAATACTACTTTGTCTTGTGTATTTGTTTCATTTATTACTCTAGTCCCTCCCTCGGTATCATTTTCGTTTG
>JAUQXG010000423.1 GCA_030834765.1 Lutispora sp. | reverse complement strand
AGGATTTTTAGATTTTGTGTTGAAATGTAACATAATATGGGGTTTTTAAATCGAATTTCCAAATTGTTGTTAATATATGAAAAATGAATAGAATTTTGCGGGAGAGTTATGAAATATGAAAAAAAGAAAAGTTTTAGCATTATTAATCGTATTTACACTAGCTGCACAAACATTTGTTTTGTATGGACAAGCTGACACCGCTGCTATGGAAAAATTAAAAAAAGAGCAGGAAGCACTTAATAAAAAGATAAAGCAGACTCAAACTGCCATGAATAAAACAAAAACAGAAACTAAAAATGTTTCAAAGGATATTGCAGCCCTTGATGCAAAGCTTGAACAAGCCTTAATCCAGCTGGAGTCAGTAGAAAACCAGATGAATGTGCTTCAAAGTCAACTTGTTGTTACAAAACAGGATTTAGATAAAGCACATGATAATCTTGAAAAAAGCAAAGATCTTGCCAGTAAAAGGATAAGAGCAATGTATGAAACTGGTTTCACAGGATATCTAGAGGTTTTGCTGGACTCTGAAAATTTTGGAGACTTTGTATCTAGATATGAGCTCCTTAGTGAAATCGTAGAAGAAGATAATATCATTATTGGTGAAGTTACTGAATATAAAGATATGGTTAATGCGAAGGCAAACAAATTAGAACAAGAACAAAAGGCCAAGGAAGCCCTGAAAAACGAATTGGATAAAAGTAAAGAGCATGTGACTGCTACCATATCTGATAAAGAAAAAGTGCTGAAGGATTTAAATAAAGATTTAGTTGAGCTGGCAAGGCAGGAGGATTCATTCTTAGCAGATTCAAAGGCCATAGAGAAGCAGCTTGCAGCGATGCAATCAACTGGAAAGTATCAGGGCGGAACCATGGAGTGGCCAGTGCCAGGGCATACAAACTTTTCACCATACGGAATGAGAATGCACCCAATATTAAAAGTGAAAAAGCTTCATACAGGCATGGATATAGGTTGTAAAACTGGAGATAAGATTGTTGCGGCCAATGCGGGTACGGTAATCATGGCAACTGTCAATGGCGGATATGGCAACTGTGTTATCATTGACCACGGCGGAAAGATCGCTACTTTATATGGTCATAATTCAGTGCTTTTAGTTAAAAAAGGTGATACGGTCACAAAAGGCCAGCAAATAGCAAAAGCAGGGAGTACTGGACTTTCCACAGGACCCCATTGTCACTTTGAAGTCAGGATAAACGGTACGCCTGTAAATCCCGCTCCATATGTAGGAAGATAATAAATGACATAAGCAAGCAGAAAGCAGCCCAGTGGCTAAGCTTTCTGCTTGCTTTATTTTATCCAAAAATCTTCAATTGTTTCTTTAAATGTCTCTAAATTTCCAATTTCCTTATAATGGCTCCACTCTTTAGGAAAAAGCTGCTTATAGCTTGAATATGCAAAACGCTCATCTATCAGTACTACTGACCCTGTGTCGGTTTCAGTTCTAATTACTCGCCCAGCTGCTTGCAAAACCTTATTCATACCTGGAAATACATAAGCATATTCATAACCCTTTCCATTCTTGTTTGTAAAATAGTCCTTTATGATGTTTCGCTCTAGGCAAAGCTGTGGAAGTCCCACACCCACTATAATGGAGCCAGTGAGCCTGCTTCCTTTCAAATCAATTCCCTCAGAAAATATGCCGCCCATAACAGCAAATGCTATAAACTGCTTATCCACGTTAGGTCTAAATTGAGCAAGAAAGCTTTCTCTTTCTTCTTCAGGCATATTAGGCAGCTGCAAAGCGATAGGAATATGGGGAAATTTTTGAGAAAAAATATCATAGGTACGATTCATGTATTCATAGGATGGGAAGAAAACTAAATAATTTCCATTTTGTGCATTTGCCGCAGCATAAATATAATCTGCAATGGGACTATAGCTTACTTCTCTGTTTTTATATTTAGTGGATATATCTTTTATAATATATAAGCCTAAGTTTTCTTTGTGAAAAGGAGAGGGCAGTTGAAGTAAATAATCTTCTTCCTTTCCTCCTAATATTTCCCGGAAATACTTTATAGGCATCAATGTGGCAGAAAAGAGTACAGCAGCCTTTGATCGCATGAATGCTTTGCTGAGTAAAGTGGAGGGGTCAACACAGTATAGCTTGATTGTAGTATCCTTATAATTGCTTTCAACATAAGTTATAAAACTTTCATCATATAATTCAGCGATATGCAAAAATGCCATAACATCAAAGTATAATTGCAATAGTTCTCCATGACCCTCAGTCTTCTCGTTTTTTGCTAACCAGTCTTCCGACTCGCTAATAAACTTCCTAAGCAATGGATAAAAATCTATAGGCTCTTTTTTCTCTATATGATAACTTTCATCTATACATTTCTTTCTCTGTTCTATCATAAAAGTATTGATTTTTCCTAATGCATTTGAGATCTTTATATTCTTATCTTTCATGACTCCTTTCAGATGCAAAAAAGGACTTTTAAAAAGCTGCGCAGAGAACATTTCTCTTCCTCGATCTACTAGATTATGTGCCTCATCGATGAGAAAAATATAATCTTTATCCGTTTCGTCGAAAAACCTTTTTAAATATACTTGTGGATCAAAGGCATAATTATAATCACAGACTACTATGTCAGACCATATGGACAAGTCTAATGCAAATTCAAAGGGGCACACTTGATGCGCTTTTGAATATGTTTCTATTACACTTCTGGTAAGCTGATTTTCATTTCTCAAAACATCTAGTATTGCATCATTTACCCTGTCAAAATGACCTTTTGCATAGGGACAGTGTTCGGGACTGCATATCTTTTCCTCCGTAAAGCATATTTTTTCTTTGGCTGTTAAAGTAATATATTTAAGCTCAACACCCTTATCACACATGAGTGCGATGCTTTCTTCTGCTACTTGTCTTGTGACAGTTTTAGCTGTGAGATAGAAGATTTTTGCAGCATATCCTTTAGACATAGCCTTTACTGCAGGAAAAAGAGTAGAAATGGTTTTCCCAGTTCCCGTAGGTGCTTGAACAAAAAGCTTTTTATTACTTGTAATGGTTTTATAAACTGCTACTGCAAAATCTCTTTGACCCATTCGATAAGCAGGAAAAGGAAAATCTAATTTCTCAATAGATTGATTTCTTTTTAAAATCCACTCCTTGGTGAAATGTGCCCAAATATTATATTTATCCAATAAATCATTGAAGAATATTTGTAATTCATACAAGCTGAAGGTTTTCATAAAGTTTTTAATTTCTTCACTGTCTATATGAAAATAAGTTAACTGTATATTAATTTCATTTAAATGATTTTGCTGCGCGTAAAAATATCCATAGCACATTGCTTGAGCCCAGTGCAATGGATTAAAGTTTTCGTCTATTATATCAAGAGGCAGTGTAGTACTTTTTATTTCGTCAATGGTTACGGTATCCTTATCAAGTATGATGCCATCGGCTCTGCCTTCTACCATATATATTAAGCCATCATGCTCAACTTCATAGGATAAAAAAACCTCGGGTTTATAATTATCTCCTTTGGATTTTTGCACTTTTTGATGAGCTTTAGTACCAGCTAAGGCCCTGTTCATGCTGCGAAAGCGAGAATCAATATCTCCGGCACGCAGCACAAATTCAATTAAATTCCTTACTGATATTTTGATAGATTCATCATTTTTCATCGTTAATCAACCTTTGCATTTTATTAAGCATAATGATATTCTATCTGTTATTTACCAATATTTCTATACTATAAAGAGAAATTAATGATTTAATTTTTATCACAAATAGTGTATACTAATATGATGTAGAAATTTAGCGTGTACAAAGGAGAATAAGGATGGATCGTTCAACACAATTAGGCGAAGAAAGTGTATTGAAATTATTAGTGAAGTTTTCTACACCTGCTATAGTAGGTATGATGGTTAATGCATTATATAATGTAGTGGATAGGATATTTGTTGGAAGAGGCGTAGGCTCTCTCGCTTTGGCAGGTATAACTGTGGGCTTCCCTCTTATGCTGCTATTGATGGCATTTAGTATGCTGATCGGTATTGGAGGAACTTCTCTTGTCTCCATAAGGCTTGGCCAAGGGAAAAAAGAAGAGGCGGAGAATATTATTGGGAACGGCTTTGTACTATTGATCGCAGTACCCTTAGTTATATCCGCTTTTGGACTTTTTTTTATTGATGATATATTAAGGGTATTTGGGGCAAGTGCTGCAGTATTACCTTTTGCTAGAGCTTATCTCAAAATCATCTTATATGGGGCAGTGTTTCAGACTATTGGAATGGGTTTAAATAACTTTATCAGGGCTGAAGGAAATCCTAAAATGGCAATGAACACCATGCTGATAGGGGCCATTTTAAATACGATATTAGATCCTATTTTTATATTTATATTCCACTGGGGAATTGAAGGAGCAGCATGGGCTACAATCATTTCACAGGCAGTTTCAGCAGCTTGGGTGACATATTATTTCTTGAAAGGGAAGAGTAGTCTCAAAATCCATAAGAAGTACTTAAAGCTGGATTGGAATATAGTAAAAAGTATAATTGCCGTAGGTTCAGCACCTTTTGCATTACAAATAGCGGCCAGCCTTGTTTCAGCTATTATGAACAAAAGCCTTCTTATCTATGGCGGTGATGTTGCCATTACAGCAATGGGGATTATAAATAGCATAGCCATGATGATACTTATGCCTATCTTTGGGATAAATCAGGGTGTTCAACCGATCATAGGTTTTAATTATGGAGCGAAGAAATTTGATCGAGTAAAGCTAGCATTGAAATATGCTATCATTGGAGCTAGCTGTGTTGCCATGGTAGGATTCTCTATTGTGATGCTTTATCCTACAGCATTAATCGGTATGTTTAATAATACTGATTTAGAATTAATTGAATTTGGTTCAAAAGCGATCAGAATATTTTTGATATTTCTTCCTATCATTGGGTTCCAAATCGTTAGCTCTAACTATTTTCAAGCTGTAGGGAAACCAAAAAAATCAATGATTTTAAGTATTTCACGACAAGTGCTGTTTCTTATTCCAGCAGTCCTTATATTGCCAAAATTCTTTGGTTTAAATGGATTAATATATGCAGGACCCACATCAGATTTATTAGCTTCTATTATTACGGGAACCATGATTTTTTATGAGATGAAACATTTAGATCGAAGTTATGAGGCAGAAGAGATA
>JAUQXG010000422.1 GCA_030834765.1 Lutispora sp. | reverse complement strand
TTAGGTTTTAGAGTTGTATTATCTGATCGGTCATCCAAGGCACTTTTTGAAAATGGAATGGAAACAATACCGTCAGAATCTGTTTGCTATCCTGCAAAGCTAGTTCATGGCCATATCATGAACTTAGTAGAAAAAGGAATAGATACGATATTTTATCCATGTATCCCCTATGAAAAGAAAGTAGATGATAAAGCAGATAATCATTATAATTGCCCAATCGTTACTTCATATGCTGAAGCGATTAAGAATAATATGGATATATTAAAACATAGAAAAATCAAAATGCTAACACCTTTTTTAGCCCTTGATAATGTTGATAAATTAAGGAAAAGACTTGTAGATGAATTTAAGGCATATCATATAAGTCATAAAGAAATAAAAGCTGCTATTGATTATGCATTAAATGAAGAAAAAGATTTCAGAGTTGATTTAGAACAAAAGGCAGTTGAAGTATTAAGATACTTGAATGAAACAGGTAAAAGAGGAATCGTATTGGCAGGGCGACCTTATCACATAGACCCTGAAATAAATCATGGTATTCCAGAGGTTATCACTACCTACGGTATGGCAGTATTGACAGAGGATAGCATATCTAACTTAGGAAAGCTGGATAGACCCCTTAGAGTCGTGGATCAATGGATGTATCATTCAAGACTCTATAAAGCTGCTGCATTTGTAGCAAAAAGCAAAAATCTGGAGTTGATTCAATTAAACTCCTTTGGATGTGGATTGGATGCAGTGACAACAGACCAGGTACAGGAAATTTTGAATGCCAATGGCAAGATTTATACGGTACTAAAGATTGATGAGATAAGCAATCTTGCTGCTGCAAGGATAAGAATAAGATCCCTAAAGGCAGGACTTGATGAAAGAGCAAGGAATGATTATAAATCTAATGGAAAAACAGCTGAATATAAAAGTATCGCTTTTACAAAAGAAATGAAAAAAACTCATACGATACTTGCACCACAAATGTCACCTATACATTTTGACTTTTTACAAGATGTATTTAATGCTTCTGGCTATCGTTTTGTTGCGTTGCCATCTGTTGATAAAAATGCAGTAGATGAAGGATTGCGCTATGTAAATAATGATGCTTGCTATCCATCCATCATCGTAGTCGGGCAGCTTATGGAAGCCTTAAAATCAGGGGAATATGATTTGAACAATACTTCAGTAATGATTAGTCAGACTGGAGGCGGCTGTAGAGCAACCAATTATATCGGTTTTATAAGGAAGGCACTAAAGGATGCCGACATGGCACATATTCCTGTAATATCATTGAATTATATGGGAATAGAAAAAAATCCTGGTTTTAATATTACGCCCCAGCTTATAAACAGAGCGATGATGGCAATCGTATATGGAGACTTATTTTTAAATATTCTTCTTCGCGTTAGACCTTATGAGAAAATAAAAGGTTCTTCCAATGTGTTATATGAAAATTGGAGAGAAAAATGCAGACCTTCTATTATATCTGGAAATCACAAAGAATTTAAAGAAAATATACGAAATATTGTTGATGAATTTGATAAAATAGAGATAAATAATATCAAGAAACCAAAAGTAGGTTTGGTAGGGGAGATACTTGTAAAGTTCCACCCAACAGCAAATAACAGCATCATAGATATACTTGAATCAGAAGGCGTAGAGGCAGTTATGCCTGGGTTGATGGACTTTTTCCTTTATTGTGCCTATAATAACAATTTTAAAAGTGAGTTCTTATCTGGAAGTATGAAGTCAAAGATTTTAGGCAATATTGCGATAAAGGTTATGGAGTATTATAGGAAGGAATTAAAAGATGCTTTAAAAGCAAGCAAAAGATTTGATGCACCAAGAACAATAAAAGAACTGGCGGAAGAAGCTTCAAAGCTGCTTTCCCTGGGAAATATGACGGGAGAAGGCTGGTTTTTAACCGCAGAAATGATAGAGCTTATAGAAAGCGGTGTACCTAATATTGTTTGTATGCAGCCCTTTGCTTGCCTTCCAAATCATGTAACAGGAAAAGGCATGATAAAAACATTAAAAGAATTATATCCTCTTTCCAATATCGTTCCAATAGATTATGACCCAGGAGCAAGCGATGTCAATCAGCTCAATAGAATTAAATTAATGCTTTGGGCTGCTTTTGAAAACATCAAGGATGAGGATAACCAAAAGGAAGATGTGAAAACCTTTGTGGATAACATTATAAAAACTTCTTAGATTGATATTTAAATTTTTAAAATATGATATAATCTATATGAAAGCATATAAAAGGGCGTGTATCTATGAAGAACGAAGAAAAGATATTGCAAGTTTTAGGGCAGATACAGGGTGACATTAAAGATATGAAGGTTGATATCAAAGATTTAAAAGGAGACGTAAGCATCCTAAAAGAAGATGTCAGCATTTTAAAAAGTGATGTAAGTATCTTAAAAGAAGATGTCACTATTTTAAAAGGCGATGTGAGCATCTTGAAAGAAGATGTCACTGTTTTAAAAGGCGATGTGAGCATCTTGAAAGAAGATGTCACTGTTTTAAAAGGTGATGTAAGCATCTTAAAAGAAGATGTTACTGTTCTAAAAGGTGATGTAAATATCTTAAAAGAAGGTCAAATTGAAACCAATAAACATCTTGTAATCTTAGATACAAAAGTTGATGCGATATCTAATAAATTAGATGATATAGAGGCGCTAAATGCTTCCCGACATACTGAAATAACATCAAACATAATAAATCTTTCAAAAGATTTTACAATAGTAGAAGCAGTAACTGGAAAGAACATGCTAGATATTGCCCATTTAAAAGCTGCAAAGTAGGCAGAATAAAATTTGAATTATTATAAGAGGCATTTTCTTATAGAATTAATTTTCTATAGAGATGGCTCTTATTTTTATGTAATGATACATCTTGTCCTTAAAAAGCTACCTCTTGTCCTATGTCTATAGATTTTTTGATTGCTTCTGATATATTCAAATTAGGTAATAAGACAACGGATGTATAAATTGAAGGCGTAAACAAATGTTTCATAGGAGGTGAGGCGTACCCAGTGTTTTGAGTATAGAAAATAAGGTGTTAGGATATTTAAACAAGGAGTTGATACTGTGGCAAAGAAAAGAATTATTATTCCAATTTTAACACTTATGCTTATTATTAGTATTTTTCAATTACAAATGAGAGCAGATGAAAGTAATTCAATGGAACCTGCATATGTAGCACACCCGTGCCATGAGGGAAGCTTGCATGAACATTGCAATTATTACAGTTATACACAAGATTGTGGCTGTATCCTAGATGGAATAAAATGCTGCTGCGGGAAAAGTATGTACTTAGAAGTAATCTATTGTAAGAAGCATCAATATTAAATACAAGGAGGGCAAAAAAATGACAAAAAAAATAAGCTTAATGGTGATCTGCCTTTGTATACTAACATTCTCTTTTGGTTTTTCTGATGGTGTAAATAAAAATGTATCTGTGACTTCTGATAACTTGGTAGAACCAACATATGTAGCACATTACTGTCATTTAGGAAATCAGCACGAAAGATGTTTGAATGAGATACAATCAATTGAAAATTGTGGCTGTGGGGTTTTTCAAGTGTTTTGCTGCTGTGGAAGAACTATGGGATTTGGCAAAATGTATTGTAGCAAGCATGGATATGAGCCAGAAGGAGATAAAAACATGGAATCCATTGATAACAGAGAAAATCAGAATAATTTAACAGATAAAAAACAAATTTTAAATAAAATTGAAGAGGCTAGAGAAATAATAAGAAATCAAAAAGCAGACAAAAATATTATATTACTGGATGAAAATGATAAGAATAAGCTTATCCAAGAAGCAGAAGATATTTCCAATGAAATTAAAAACTTAAATAATTAAGCCTTTTATAAATCAATATATAAAAACACATCAGACATTTTGGTTGTGGTGTGTTTTTATATATTGATATGTAAAGTTTGATAAGTGTTTCTAATTTTTCTATAATATTATTAATTAGTTTTATAATACATGTTGCTTTGATCAGGGGATTATTCATGAAGCAGGTTTGAATACTATATGTGGATTTAATGACTAAAAGCAA
>JAUQXG010000421.1 GCA_030834765.1 Lutispora sp. | reverse complement strand
AATAGAAGCAGCAGCAATTGACAAGCTAAGACAATCACCCTTTATAATAGGCTTCTGTGGAATATTTAAATCACTTAGTCTGACAGCATCCAATAATATATAATCTGGTCTAATGGGCAGATTTTCAACAGCAATTTTCATTGCCAAATAAGTAGCATTTAAAATATTAATTTCATCGATTACTTTTTCATCAACTACACCTACTCCAACACCCAAAGCGCTGGTCATAATCTCATTATATAAATATTCTCTTTTCTTTTCAGAAAGCTTTTTGGAATCATTTACTCCAGGAATTAATTCATCTTTTCTCAATATCACTGCAGCGGCAACTACCGGCCCTGCTAAAGGCCCTCTTCCTACCTCATCTATACCTGCAATCATATGGAAGCCATTATTATAACAGTCCCTTTCAAAGGAAGTCATTTCATAAAGCCTGGCTTTTTCTTTTTCATCAAATTTAATATTTATGGTCATTAAAACACCTCAATATATATATCGGTTCAGCAATAGGCAAAATAAAATGAATTTATATTTTATTTAAAACATCTTTTGGACTTTCAAGAGATATTTGACCTATCTTTGAGCCTCTAAATTCATCTAAAAGCATAACGGAAGTTCTTTGCAAATCAATTTCTCCACCTGATATGATACAACCTCTTTTTCTTCCGATTTCTTTTATAATCTGATCCATTTCGCCCTCAATGCTTTCAGCATTTAGCTTATATCTTTCTAGTAGCTTTTCTGGGTATTTTAAAATTAAAAAATCTAAAAGCATTGCCACCAATTCGTGCAAATCAAGTATTTCATCTCGTATGGCTCCTGTTAAAGCTAAATTAATTCCTACTCTCTTATCTTCAAATTTTGGCCACAGAATTCCTGGCGTATCAAGAAGTTCAAGTTCATTACTTACCTTAATCCATTGCTTGGCTTTCGTTACTCCTGGTCTATCTCCCGTTTTCGCGATTGCCTTTCCCGCTAACTTATTTATAAACGACGACTTCCCCACGTTTGGTATGCCAATGATTAGTGCTCTAGTAGTCTTAAACAAAAGTCCTTTTTCTCTTAATTTGTCATTCTTTTCTTTCATCAGGCTATTGGCTGCATTTATTACATCTTTTAACCCTTTACCCTTGATAGAATCGGTCAATATGCATCTCGTATTTTCTCCTTTAAAATAATCAACCCATTGTTTATTGATTGATTGATCTGCCATATCACTTTTATTCAAAACAATCAATCTCTTTTTATTACCAACTATTTGATCTATTTCTGGATTGCGACTGCTAATAGGTATTCGCGCATCTAAAAGTTCTATTGCTATATCAACAAGCTTTAAATCTTCTAAAATCTTTCTTTTAGCTTTTGCCATATGTCCAGGATACCATTGTATATTCATCTTTCCACCTACCTCAATTTAAATAAAAATAAAAAGGGCTATATAAGCCCCCTTCATTATCTAAGTTCTTTAATTTTAGCAGCCTTACCGACTCTACCTTTTAGATAGTTCAATTTAGCTCTTCTAACCTTACCTCTTCTAACAACTTCGATTTTATCAAGTCTTGGGGAATGAACCGGGAAAGTTCTCTCCACGCCTACGTTGTAAGATATTCTTCTAACTGTGAAGGTTGCAGATAATCCTCCGCCTTGTCTTCTAACAACAACACCTTCATATGCCTGAATTCTTTCTCTTGTTCCTTCTACAACTTTAACGCTTACCTTTACTGTATCTCCAACTCTAAATCCAGGAATGTCGTTACGAAGTTGTTCATTTTCTATTATTTTAACTAAATCCATTGATGTCCCTCCTTCCCTCATAGACGTTCATATCAAGTATTGGTAGCGGAACGCCCGTTTTAACATTGAAATTATAACACATAGTTATATATGTTGCAATACCAATTGAAATTATTTATCTATATTCATTTCAATTCGATGCTCTTTTTTTATAGCTTTTAACATTTCCAGTTCATTTTTGTCAAGCTTTAGCTTTTCCAACAATTCGGGCCTTTTCTCATAGGTTTGCTTTAGTGATTGATATTTTCTCCATTCATTTATATTCTTATGATGACCTGATAATAAGATATCAGGTACTTTAGCACCCATAAACTCAGGAGGTCTGGTATATTGAGGATACTCAAGCAGCCCATTGCTAAATGACTCTATGCTGTGAGACCCTTCTTCCTTTAAGACTCCCGGTAAAAGTCTAACTACAGTATCTATTAATGCCATTGCTGGTATTTCTCCACCTGTTAGCACAAAATCCCCTATAGATAATTCTTCATCAACAAATAAATCGTTAACTCTTTCATCTATGCCTTCATAATGTCCGCATATAATTGCTATATTTTCAAAGCAAGCTAATTCTTTAGCCTTTTCTTGAGTTAAAACTTTTCCTTTCGGGCTCATCATTATAATATAGGGCTTCACTCTAATGTCTGATTTTATATACTCAATGCAATGATATATAGGCTCACATTGCATGACCATACCTAGTCCACCACCATCGGGATAATCCTCAACCCTTTTTGTCTTATCTTTTGAAAAGTCTCGAATATTATGAAAAACCATCTCCACGATTTCATTTTGCCTTGCTTTGCCAATTATACTTTTCCCTAAAACTGCTTCAAGCATTTCCGGAAAAAGTGTCAGCACATCGAATCTCATTCTATTAGACCTTCCGGTAATTCTACAACAATCTTTCTCTCTTCCATATTCATTTCCTTAAATATTGTTTTCAATGCAGGTATTAAAATTTCTTTTTTATTATTTTCTACAACGAAAACATCATTATTACCAGTTTTCATAACATCCTTAACTTTACCTAGAAAAGTTGCATCTGTGCTGTAAACATCCATATCAATCACGTCACAAATAAAAAAGTTATCTTTAGGCAGCTTAACTGCATTGTTTCTATGAACCTTTATATACATATTCTTTAGTTTCTGAGCATCCTCAATACTATCAATATCTTTTAATTTTATTACAACCATTGTACTTAAATATTTAACACTTACAACTGATAATTGAGTCAATTCATTATTTTTTTCAATATATACATCCTTTAATTGAGAAAATCGATCCATATTTTCTGTTAGAGGAAAAACCTTAACTTCTCCTCTAACTCCATGAGTATTTACTATTTGACCTATGCTAAGATATTCAAGCATAAATAATACACCTTCTAAATAATATAATAATGAATAAGGGGTTAGATATACTAATAGAATTAGCAAACTAATTCTATTAGTATATCTAACCCCCAAATTAGTGAAAACTTAAGAATATAAATCCTCAAAGAAAAATATATAGCCTACATTAAGCGATTATAGTATCTCAACTATTACCTTTTTATCAGTCTTCGCTGCAGCAGACTTCACTACTGTTCTGATTGCCTTAGCTATTCTGCCTTGTTTACCAATAACTTTCCCCATGTCCTCGGGAGCAACTGAAAGCTCTAACAAAATTGAACTCTCACTTTCAGTTTGCTTCACGATTACATCTTCAGGTTTATCTACTAGGGCTTTTGCAATTATCTCTACTAATTCTTTCAATATAAACACTCCCAAATAGATGTTATGTGTTATTCTATTATTCCAGTTTTCTTTAATAGTCTTTTTACTGTATCAGAAGGCTGTGCTCCATTGCCAAGCCATTTTTTAGCCTTTTCAGCATCAATCTTTACTTCTGAAGGTTCTGTAATAGGATTGTAATATCCTATCTCTTCTATGCATTTTCCATCTCTTGGTGATCTAGAATCAGCAACGACTACT
>JAUQXG010000420.1 GCA_030834765.1 Lutispora sp. | reverse complement strand
AATAGTTTAACTATTGAACCTATTCACTATCCCTGCATGCAGGACAGTATCCAAAAAAGTATAATTGTTGTCTAACAAGTTTATATCCTGTTTTGTTAGACACTTTGTCTTGCAAGTCGAAAATCATCTCATCTTCTACATCATCAACTTTTCCACAACCTAAGCATGTTATATGTGGATGATGCGTTACTATAGCATCGTATCTAAAGCTACCTTCCCCAACATTTAGCTCTTGAACCAAATTTATATCCTTTAATACCTGAAGGGTTTTGTAAACTGTCGCAAAACTCATTGTAGGATATAGAGGCAGAAGTTTGTTGTATATGGTTTCAGCGCTGGGATGCTCTTTTGTATTTTTAAGCACCTCATAAACGGCTAAACGTTGAGGAGTTACTTTAAGTCCATGATCTTTTAAAACTTCAAAAATTCTAAACATAAACATCACTCCAGTGAAAAAAATTTAACTTACAAGTTAGTCATATAAGAATTATTATTTTCCAATAATCCTTTTGTAATAATTATAACATAATTAAAATATTTGTAAATATACCGTATTTAAAAGTAAGTAGTTTTTAATGATAATATTTATTAAAATTGTTAAAAAAAATACTACAAAGCAGATGGATTAATCTGTTTTGTAGTATTTAAGGTTTCTAGATATTCAATATAAATTAAACATCTAGAAACTTCTTATTCTTCTATAGCAGCCGCTAATTCTTCTTCACAAATATTTTCTCTAATAATTTTTTCGATTTTTCCATCTTTTATTTTAACGATGGAAGGGACTTGACTCACTCCCAGCCTGCTTGCTATTCCCGCTGATTTATAAATATCAACCTTTGTAATTCTCACTTTGCCATCATATGCAGCTTCATACTTTTCAATGAGAGGAAGAAATTCTCTGCACTTTGGATCAATTGCATTCCAAACATATACGATGCCAGGTTTGTCACATTGCATGATCTGATTATGGAACAATTCACTTTCGGCTATATATTTTTCTGCGGAATAGCCTGCAATGGCACCATCTCCAACTGCAGTAGCAACTTGTTTCAGGAACTTATCCCTAACATCGCCGCAGGCAAATATACCTTCTATGTTTGTTTCCATTTTTTCATTGGTTAATAGATATCCACCTTTGTTCATATCAAGTACTCCCTTGAAAATATCAGTGTTTGGCAGATATCCTATGAATAGGAAGCAGGAATCAACCTTTACAGGTATTAACTGGTCTGTCTTTAAGTTCTTCAATACTACTGTATGAAGCCTTTCCTCACCAAAGAATTCATGGGCAACTGAATTCCATATAAACTCCATCTTTGGATTTGCTAATGCTTCCGCTTTGGCTATTTCATTGCAGTCCATTTTCCCAGTATCGTGAAGCACTGAGACGATTACCTTATCAGCAAATTTTGTGAGGAACATACCTTCCTCTATAGCAGCATCTCCGCTTCCAACAACTAGCACAGTTTTACCTGTATTTGCAGCGGCATCACAGGTTGCGCAAAAAGATATGCCTTTGTCATATAGGAAGGCTTCTTCGCCTTTTGCCCCAGTCAATCTTGGTTTGCCACCGGTAGCAACGATTACAGCTTTTGCTTCAAATTTATTTCTAAAGGTTTCAACTGTTTTTACATCGCCTTCTAAGTTTACGGACTTTACATCAGTGAGCTTGAAGTCAACATTGAATTTTTTTGCTTGCTTGTGAAAAAGCTCCATTAATCCAAGACCTGTAGAGCCCTCTGGAAAACCAGGATAATTTTCTATTTCATTGGTGTAAGTTGCAAGTCCGCCTACAAGAGATTTCTCAATTAGCAGTGTCTTTAGTCTGGCTCTGCCGCAGTATATTCCTGCTGTCAAGCCAGCTGCGCCGCCGCCAATAATGATTACATCGTATTTTTCAACTTTCTTTTCCATTCGGTCCTCCTAAAATTACATAAAGAATTTAACTAAGAACTTGCTTCCTACAATAGCTCCACAGAACAAGAATATTGCAAATACCCAGCCAGATACCGACAAAGAGGCAATACCACTGTAAAGTGCTCCTATATTACATCCAAAGCCTATTCTCGCTCCATAGCCCATCAGTAAGCCACCAGCCATTGCTGCTATAACTTGCTTTAGTGATTTTATTTTTTTGAATTTAAATTGTGAAGCAAGCAAAGCAGCAAGCAAAGCACCAACTATAATACCTAGGTTTCTGATTGATCCTGGATCATTCAAGAATCCGCCAGCCAAAGTTGCTTGAGCACCTTTGCTGCTAAAATAGTACCATTTGTCAACATTTCCGCCTAAAGCTTGATAGAGCCATGCGCCCCAATTAGTGAAAGGGCCTGATACTCCCCAAGGGTCATTTGTAGTAGTTAAAGTAACTATTTGGAACAAGGATAGTAAAATAGCACCGCTTATATAAGTCCAAGGGTCTTTAAACCATAATTTATAATATTTATTATTTTTGATATCCAAAATTACACCCCCTGATAAAGTTACTTCGCTTTTTCAATGAATATTTCCCATTCACCATCATCTACTTCTTCAATTTCAACATTATGGCCTTCTTTTCTTGCCCACTCAGGTACGTTTTTCATAGCACAACTGTGATCTATATGAACGATTAATAAATCTCCTATAGTTAATTTTTTTAGTGCATTTTCAGTTTTTATCAAAGGTACTGGGCAAGCCTCTCCTAAACAATCTAACATTACTTCTTTTCCCATGATGATCTCCTCCTAAAAATATAAATTAATTATTTTCTTCAGCATTTATTTTTCGGTTTTCCCATTTGTCGGCTGCGATATAAAGAGCAGCGATGAGTAATAATTGAATTGCCAAGGCTCCGCCCCAGCCGAAAATATCAGGCAAGAATATCTTTGGACCTTTTAACATAAAGTTTAGTTTCCACCAACCAAAGTCGTGAGCGCCCCATAGTGAACCTATTACAAAGAACAGAAGGCTCAATGCGTGCATACC
>JAUQXG010000419.1 GCA_030834765.1 Lutispora sp. | reverse complement strand
TCTCGGGAAGTAGAATTAATTCATGATGCTTGTGATAGTACTATGCATTTGACAGCAAAACTAATTTTTTAATAGTGTGATATGGGATATTACCTAATTTTAGATAAAACATTACACCCATTGCCATATGGTAAGGGGTGTAACTAGATTATGGGAACAATATTTAGGGGGTAGTTAAAATATTCCGTAGAATATGCTTGTGTATATTCCTGTAATTGAGATATAATATTCCTAAAATTAGTTTCGTGAGGTGAGCAACGTGGAATATATGAAAGTATCAGAAGCAGCAGTTAAATGGGGATTGTCTGCTCGCAGAGTGCGTATCCTCTGTGAAGAAAATCGTATAGAGGGTGTAACTCGCAAAGGTAAGCTCTATATGATACCTGTAGATGCTACAAAACCGCAAGATGGGCGAAATACTGCAAAAAGTCGTATAAGGCTTAAAAAGCTATTGGAGGAGATAGATAAAAACCTTGAAAAACTTTCTACACTACCACCTTTAACACAAGGAGAAGTAGAGCGTTTAAGAGACGAGTTTTTAATTGAGTTTACCTATAATTCAAATGCCATTGAGGGAAACACATTAACACTGCAAGAAACGGCAATGGTTTTAGAGGGTGTCACCATAGATCAAAAGCCACTTAAGGAGCATTTGGAGATTATCGGTCATCGTGATGCATTTAAGTATGTAGAAAGTCTTGTGAGCGAAAAACAAGAGTTTTCGGCATATATCATCAAAAGTATTCATTCGCTTGTGCTTATGGATAGAGCAGAAGACCGTGGTGTTTATCGTCGTATTCCGGTACGTATTATGGGGGCATTTTACGAGCCACCACAGCCATATTTAGTAGAGCCTATGATGAATGAGCTGATTAACAATCATGCTGATAGAAGGGCTAAAATGCACCTTGTAGAAGCTGTTGCTTTATTTCACTTGGATTTTGAGGGCATTCACCCTTTTATTGACGGGAACGGAAGAACAGGGAGACTTATCATTAACTTGGAGCTGATGCAAAATGGATATCCGGCAATTGATGTTAAGTTTGCGGACAGAAAAAAATACTACCAAGCTTTTGATGAGTATTATCGCAATCAAAACGAGCTGCCAATGGTAGAGATGGTTGCAGGATATGTGAATGAGCGATTAGAGCAGTATTTAAAAATTTTGATTTAAGACATTTTAGCGTATACCGTACATGATAAAACAGTTTATGAGTCATCAAAATCACAGATATTTTCTTGAAAGTTTTTGAAATTAAAAATGTCATTACCGAAATAAGCGAGATATTGTCAGCATTGAAAATAAGACGTTTAATTGTATTGCTTGATGATGTTTCTGAAATTGAGACAAGTGCAATACAAGTGTTTGTGGATACTATTGTTGCACCCCTTAATAATTGGTCCGATGAATTTGTTAAGTTTAAAGTTGCTTTTTACCCAAACAGAGTCCACTTTGGAAATATTGACCCTGGGAAAATAGATATTATCTATCTTGATTTTTACAACTTATATTCTGAATTTGATGCAAACAAAATGACTGAGTATGCCATTGACTTTACAAGTAGGATTTTAAACAATAGATTTAGTTATTTTTCTTTAACGATAGAGAAATTTTTTGATACATCGAAAATTACAATGAATGAATATTACGAACTGTTCTTTAATGTTTCAATGAATGTACCGAGAATTATGGGTTAGCACTGTAAAAACTATATAATTTGAATACCACACTCACCTAAAATCAAGGATTTATAGCCTGATTAAATTATTGTGAGCCGAGTGGGAATAGTAATATGGGTTGGAGAAATTCAGTGTTTATGCGGATTGCAAACATATTTGTTTAGTGCTTGGCAACAATTTGGCAACATTTGATTCTATATTCAAAGAATAATTTATTTCAATAACATAAGAAAACCTTGCTGATTTCAGATATTCAGGCTGAAAGTAGGTAAGGTTTTTTCTATGCTCATTTCTTCTTTCTCTTTTTTGCTTCTTTTTTGTCGATTCGTTTGAATTCGGCTGCAAACATATCATCGAGTACCTGTGATGGAACTTTTCCTGAATCATAAAATGCCAGAGTGCTGCATTGTATGCAACATTCTGGCATTTTTGTGTGGGGGAAATTTATATTTTCTACAGAAAAATAGCATTACCCTCTTGACTCTTCCTTTGGGTAATCCTTTATACTAAGTTTATCACTGATAATTTAGAAAAGAGGTCGAAACAAATGAACAACCTAATCAAGATCAAAGATGTATCAAGCAAATATGACATTACAGCCCGTACACTGCGCTATTATGAGGACATGGGATTGCTGTCCAGCACCCGAAGTGATGACTACACATATAGAATGTACGACGAAAACGCTGTTAAGCGGCTTGAACAAATACTCATTTTGCGCAAGCTGAATATCAGCATAAAGGACATTCAACGTGTTTTCAACACTTCCGGTTCCGATGTAGTTTTAGAAGTGCTGGGGAAAAAAGTACAGAGCATAGACAACGAGGTTGCGCTTTTGCATGAGTTGAAAGAAATCGTGCTGGATTTTATAAGCGAAATCGAACAAGTGAACTTTGCAGACAACTCCGACATAAAACTGCTGTATAACAAGGCTAAAGAGATTGAAACACAATTGATAAGCATTGACTATATCGGCAAGCCCTCCAATATAAACCGCTTGATTGAAATAACGGAAAAATTAGATAAAAAAGTTCCTGATATAATGGTCGTCAGGATACCGGAATTCAAAGCGGTAACGTGCGGCGACCAACTGTGGGGGGAAATGTTCAAAGAAGGCGGATATATGTACCAGTTGTGGCAGTATTGTCATTTGTATAAGAGTGTGATTTTCGATTGCTTTGATTTTTTGCTGTCTAAAAATGACCAAGCCGAATGGATATGTGCCGTTAAAGATGGTGTTACCAATGCGGATGTAAGCCCTTTTAAATTGTTCGATTTTCCGGGAGGCTTATACGCTATGGCAGTCAGTATTGACGAAGACAACGAGAGCATAAACAAAGTGGAAGATAAAGTTCGCCGATGGATTGAAAGCACAAATTTTGAGCTTGATAAAGGCCGCAATGTTATGTTCAATATGCCTTATTTATATGAAGATGGAAGAGATATTGCCTATAAAGACATAGAAAAGGGACTTGGCTATAAACAAATGCAAAGATATTTTCCAATCAAGCTGAAAGAAGGCATATAAAAAGCAGTTGACTCTTCGCTCATACTATTGTATCATGTAGTCAAAAGAAACATATATTGTCCGGTCAAAGCCATATCTGTGAAAACGATATGAGCGGAGTAAGTCACCTAAGTCCGTTAGGATATGGTTTCTTATGTGAGATAAGACTATCAGGGTGGATAGCCATTTATGGTTATCCCTTTTTTTATTGATAACTCATTGTGATGAAATATTATGGATAACCTTTTATTTGGTTATCTATTTTTTATGCCCAAAAGCTCTTTGCTGTATAACAATAGAATATTATCATTCGGTCAAAGCAATACTCGTGAAAGCGATATGAGTAGAGTAAGCCATCTAAGTCCTTTAGGATATGATGTTCTTATGTGAGATGAGACTGTTAGGGTGGACAGCCGTTTATTATGGTTGTCTTTTTTGTTGTCTGAAACTCATTATAAGAAATGTCTTAAATGAAAGGAGGTGATGAATATGAAGAATTTCGATAAAAAGAAACTCATTTTACCAGTTCTATTAGGGGCTGTAGCGTATGTTGCAGTGCCATTCATAAGCTCTGAAATTGATGCTTATGGAACTTTCTTTATTGTAATTGTAGGTCTTGGATGTGGTTTGATGGCAAACCAATTTATTTTTAAGAAGCGATAAAAATCAAAGAATATGAATGCACAGAAGAAATTAAAGGTCCTTTATATGCTATCCTTATAGATGCAAATATAATATATCAACACTATAAGGGTAGCATATGATTTTTCAGAAATAGTGGTATGCTTTCAACAAAAAAAGAATTAAAGGTGTCTATCATTTTTTTTAAGTCTTCCGGTAAAATTCCTAATGCTTGCTGCATAGCAATCCCGTCCATGGCAGCTACCGATAGAGTTCTCATATTCTTTAGCCGTTACAGATGGTATTCTTGCCACCTTATAGTCCTAAACTGAATTTGATAGAAGGACTATGGGTATGGCTTAAGGATGAAGTAATCTGTAGTGTATTCTTTCCTGCTGTAGAAGCAATTCATGAGGCTGTACAAGAATTTATATCTTCAATTAGCAGGGTTCCTATGGTTATTATCGATAGACTATGTGTATGCATGTAAAATCTTTCTCGCGTTATATATAGCCATATTGATATATTTTTCTAAGCCTAAAATAATGTATAATTAATTTATAAAACCCATTAATAACAAAATTTCAAATAAAACATATATACTCCAACAAAGGTGGCACAAGTTTTGCTCATTAATATTTAATAATGAAAAAAATAGGAGGCATATATGAATAAAAGGTTATTAAGCTTAGGCAGTGAGTTAGTAGACGAGATGATAGAATTTAGAAGATGGATGCACCAAAATCCAGAACTAAGTGAGATAGAAGAAAACACTGCAGCTAAAATCTGCCAAACACTTGAAAAATATAATATTGAATATGAAAACAATGTAGGTGGTTATGGAGTTGTTGCATTAATCAGAGGCAAAAAACCTGGAAAAACTGTAGCTGCTAAGGCGGATATGGATGCCCTTCCAATTACCGAAAAGAATAATTGTACATTTAAATCAGCAAACCCAGGAGTAATGCATGCATGCGGTCATGATGCTAATACGGCTATACTACTGGGAACAGCTATTCATCTGAAAAGTTTAGAAGGCGAGCTTTGCGGAAATATAAAGCTGTTTTTTGAGCCAGCTGAAGAGACTATAGGTGGTGGAAAACAAATGGTAGCTGAGGGGTGTATGAACAACCCAAAAGTTGATAAAATTATAGGGCTTCATGTGATGCCGTATCTAAACACCGGAATGATAGAGGTGAAAAAAGGGTGTCTTAATGCAAGCACCAATGAAGTTGAAATTACAATAAAAGGCAAAGGAGGACATGCGGCAGAACCAGAAACTTGCGTGGATCCCATTGTTACAATGTCATATGTAATTACAGCATTACAGTCATTTATAAGCAGAAACACGGGGCCAACCCAATCAGCTGTATTAACCTTTGGTTTACTGCAAAGTGGCACAAAAGGGAACATTATTCCAGATACAGCTTTTGCCAAAGGAACCTTAAGAACGTTAAAACCTGATCAGAGAGAATTCGCTAAAAAAAGAGTAAAAGAAATCGCAGAATCTGCGGCGGAAGCCTTTGGAGCAATTGCAGAAGTAAAGCTAATTGACAGCTATGATGCAGTAATTAACCAGGATGAAATAGTAGATACTATAATAGGAGAAGCTACAAAATTATATGGTAAAGATAACATCGTTCACAAAGAGGAACCA
>JAUQXG010000418.1 GCA_030834765.1 Lutispora sp. | reverse complement strand
TTCGTTATTAAAGCCTCCATAACAGCTTGAGGTGCTGATCCTGTACCTACTGTGTGTCTTCCTACAATATCTGTTCTAAGTATTGGACTAACTCCGTCATTTTCTGTTACTAATATAGCAAAGCCTCCAAGGCAGTCCTCTAGTATTGGCAGATCTTTATTCACGTGATCTCTGCTATTCATTCCTAATTTTGCAGTCGCTCCTCCAGCTACTATAGCAACAGTTTTGTAAACACCTGATTTTACAAGTGCTGCTGCATTAATAAGCGCATGAGTAGGTGCTGCACAAAAACCTCTTAGATCAGAGCCTGTAGCCCCTGTTACTCCAGCACACTCAGCTATTGCCTTTGCGAAGTTCCCGCCGCCTCTTTGGTTCATATCTCCGCAAGCTTCTTCTGAGCATTCTATGATATATTCCACTGAGCTGCCAGATATATTATTTTTATAAAGCAGATTCTTCATCGCTATTACACCTGAAGCCTTAACTACTAAATTTTCTAGAATAATATGAGAGGTAAGGTTTTTATCTGTATCATGGGCAGCCTTTACACACCCAATCAATTTATCGCCTTCTAATAGCGGTTCTGCGCCTTCTGCTACTCTTTTTTCAATCATTTCTAAGTCAAAACCTTCTTTTACCTTTGCGAGCTCTGTTTCTGTATAAATAGGTTTTGATTTAAACTTTTCTTTTAAAGCCTCTAGATAACTCTTTTCAATCATTACAAGATCAAAAGCATCACTTAGCTTCATCACAAGATAAAGCTCATCTTGTGATGATATTTCACCCATATGACCATCTGCTTTTGCATCTTCTAATAAGTTCTTGTACCAAGGTTTTGCTATATTATTAAGCTCGTCTGGTAATACATTCCCAATATATACTTGGTTAGGAGCATATTTTACTACTTCTTCATAGCTTCTTATATGAGCTGGTACCTTCTTTAAAAATTCTGAATTTGGATTGGCATCATGTTCTGATGAACAAGTTGTTCCATAATGCATAATCATATCAGGGGTATGAACCAAAAGATATGATGCTGCTTTTACTACTGGCATTGCCATAAAGTTACACCTCCATATTAAATATCTATTTATTCTAAAGTATTCATTAAAAGTATAGGGCAACTTTAAGCTGCCCTATACTTCATAAACTCCTACTTATCAAATACTGTTTGTTCATGAACGTCAGTTTGAAGAGCTTTAAGAGCCTTCAGTACGATGTTCCTTCTTAACAATTTTTCATCTTCATAACTTAATGCAGGGTTCCCCAATGGATGAGGAATTGCAATAGCTGGAACTATTCTATTAGCACCAACAGTCAACGATATTGGAACAACTGTACAAATATGAACAACAGGAAGTCCTGCTCTTTCAATCTCTTTTACCATCGTTGCACCGCAACGAGTACAGGTTCCTCAGGTTGAAGTTAGTATAACTGCATCAACTCCGTCTGCCAAAAGTTCTTGAGTAAACTTATGAGCAAAAGCCTTTGAGCTAGCTACTGATGTACCATTTCCAACTGTACTATAGAAGTATCGATGCAATTTACCGATAACTCCTTCTTTTTCCAAATCTCTTAATACATCAACTGGTAATACTCTGTCAGCATCTAAATTTGCATATACAGGATCATGTCCACCGTGAGCTGTTTCATAAGTTTCTTCGGTTAAGTCATAAACACCTTCGATGTCGTATTTCCCGTATTTTGATGCACTGGATGATTCAATTCTATCAGGGTTATGCTTTGGTACGATACCTCCTGATGTAACTAAAGCTATCTTTGCTTTGGTAAGATCAAGAATAGGTGGATTTGGTGCTACTCTGTCAAACACAGGCATAGGATATTCTGTTTCAAATGATTCGCCTTTTAGTTTTGCAACAAGCATATTAACAGCTCTTTTAGAACCTCTTTCACTTTTGAAAACATTTTTTCTTATACCTCTAGAAATGTAGCCTTCTTCTACAGGTGATCCGATTTCTTGATTATGAGCAAGCTTCTTTGCAAGGTTTGCCATTGCTGGAATTGCTTTTCTCATTCCCGTTGCTGCATTTGCTGTTTCAACAATATGCAAATCTTTCTTAAACATATCCGCACCTGGGTTTTCAATATACATAGCGGTCAGTACCGGTATATTCAGTTCTTCTTTTACTGCTTTACATATTGAACCACATGCAACACCGTATCTACCTGCATTGAATGCTGGTCCAGCTATGAATAAGTCGGGACTGTATTTACTTATCATGGTTATGATTTCTGCTGTAGCTTCTTCTATATTTTCATTAAAATAAGAGTCTCCGCAGATAACCGTTGCCACGATCTCCATATCAGCACCTAGCGCAGCTTTCAATGCCATACCTGGCCCAACTACGCCCTCTCTTACCTCAGGCTTAATATCAGCTTTTTCTTCACCACCAATACCACTGAAAAATTGATTTATATAATGTACAACTTTTATCATACTAGTAACTTCCCTCCTCTCTCAAATTTGTTCTTGCGAACATGAGGATTAATCGTTAAACTGGCAAAACTGTTCTCTGATTGACTTGACTTCTGCATTGATCGCATCAACATCAAGGACCATTTCCATCATGCCGCACTGCTCTTCATATACATCTGCATCAAATTGATCTTTTAATTCAAATACATGGTAAACTCTGAGTCCCAACGAGACTCCAGCTAAAGGACCTGCAAAAGTTGGGTCACCTGCTGTTACTGTTTCAGCAGTAAGACCTGCAGATTCAGCCTCTGAAGTTCCGATAATAACTACTACGTTTTCATTACCGAACTTCTCAGATAAATCTAATACTCTCTTTTGGTTTTCTAGGTCCATTGCACCTGCAGCCGTTCAGACAAAGCATTCTGTAGAAGCAAATACAACTTCAGCGCCTGTGCCTTTAACGCACTCTTCAATTGCAGGAGCAGGAATACCATCTCTGTCGCCGATGATAATTACTTTTTTATCCTGTAACATCCTATTCATCCTTTCATTCCTATAGTTTTTTTCTATATTTATTATTTTTTTTGATTAAATACTATATAATACTAGTATTGTGTAGCAGAAAGCTTGTTAAAGCCTATTTCACTTGTAGCTCCTGTAACAACTTGAAGCTCTGCCATTATACTGCCATCAGGTCTTAAACTACCATCAAATCCCCCTGCAATTGTATCAGCAGGTGTAAGATAACCTATTACCTTTTCCATAGCAGGAAGTTGAATCACTTCATTGGCATTACCGCCAGTAACTACTGCATCGGCTGATTTATCTGCATCGGCTAGGGACTGTGAAGCGCCGTCTCTACCAGCATATTCATCCGTTACAAGCACTGTTTTAATGCCTTTTGCAGTTATTTTTTTGCAGTTCATCATAAGATCCGTGTCTGGATTTCCGAAGCCTTCTTCAGAAATAATAACAGCATCAAGTCCTAGGAATTCTGCAAGTTTAGCTGTCCAATTTGAAGATCTTTCTTTATCTGCAAGATAAACATTTTCGTTTGTGATGATTACACCAACAAAATTGTAATCAACTCCATGTCTTTCGTACAAATCTTCAATTATCGGATTGTTTAGATGGTTATAAGTTGGGTTTTTATCACATGCTGATACACAATTACCACTTAGAATCGCTCCATCCATAACCTCTGTAGGATATATCAATGTTGGCACAATTTTCTTAGCATCAACGCCATATACATATGTATCATGAAGCAATCCTTGAGTTTGAAGCATATACACATAAGCTACTTTTGGAAGATTAGGATATTTCTTAACACCATCAAGAAGTGGTAATGTCTCATACACTTTAACTTCATCAGGAGTAATATTTCTTCCAGCTTCTGCTATAAATGTGGCTGCTTTTAGTCCAACCATTCTAACCGCTTCTTCATGTTCATGTTGTTGAAGATGATCTGTCGGTGTGCACACTAGCACGATATTGTTTGTTTTCGAAAAAGGTGTATAATCAGCACCAGTTCCACTCATATCGATTATGCCTTCTTGGAAACCAACTATTTTACCTGCAGTAACTACCGCAGCACCCTTTAGGACATTTGTTTTTCCAGAACCGACAACATCAACTTTGCTTATGAAGCCTGGGAATATTCCACCTGACCCTTCAACCTTAACCCTTGGCTCTATTACGTCTTTTACCGGCATAATTCTTGTTGATTCACCTGGCTTTGCTATGTCAATCTCAATACTTGTTAGTCTTGTATCACCTGATACTGCATCAAGAAGCTCTTGCTTGCTAATATAAAGCACACCATTTAAAACCTTTGTTGTATCACCAAATTGCACGTCTTTAATAAATATATTACCTAACTCTAGACGCAAAAGATTCACCTCCCTTTTTATTTAAGCGGGGGAATTAACCCCCAATTTACTTACACAAATTCTTTTATAAGATTTTCGATAGTTTCTGGAGTACAATTTTCTGCTCCACTGATTTCTTTCTGCTTCTCGCCATTTTTGTAAATTACAAATGTCGGCAAGCCCATTACTTTCTGTGCCATAGCAAGTCTTCTGTTCTCTGTGGTATTTAGCTTAGCAATTTTGATTTTTCCATCATATTGTTCAGCCAATCTTTCCACATCAGGAATCAGCGCTTTACATGGCTCGCATTTTGTGCCCCAGAAGTCAACTAATATCGTACCTTCGGCTTGAATTACCTCAGCATCAAAATTATCTTTGTTTAATTCTAACATTGTCTCACCTCCTTTTAGTGCTCAAAATTATTTTCAATATATTTTTCAGCAGCAATCGCTGCAATTGAACCATCAGCGGCAGCAGTTATTACTTGTCTGAGCATCTTCACTCTCACATCACCTGCTGCAAAAATACCTTCAACGGATGTTTTCATCTCATCATCAGTGATGATATAGCCTTTGTCACTCATCTTAACAATATCCTTAAATATATCGGATATTGGCTTTGTTCCTACAAACACAAACACGCCATCAGTCTTGAAGTCAGTTATTTCATTCGTTTTTACATTTTTTAATTTTACGCCTTCTACAATGCCATCTCCATAAACCTCTTCAACAACACTATCCCAGATTATATCTATCTTTTCATTTGCAATGGCCTTTTCTACTAACGACTTAGCAGCTCTGAACTCATTTCTTCTATGTACTATAGTTACTTTATCAGCAAATTTTGTTAAATAAATTGCTTCTTCTACAGCAGCATCTCCACCACCGACTGCAACTACCTCAAGCTCTGTAAAAAAGTCAGCATCACATGTAGCGCAGTATGAAACGCCTTTACCCCTTAATTCATCTTCCCCTGGTGCACCAAGAAGCATTGGTTGAGCTCCTGTAGCTATTATAATTGTTTTTGCCTTAATTTCGGATTTTGTCAATTTAATTGTTTTTATTTTCTCTGAAAGCTCAAAGCCTATAACTTCATCCTTTACACATTCAGTACCAAATGCTTCAGCTTGAGCTTTCATTCTTTCCATTAGCTTTGGTCCTGTTGGATGCTCCATTGAACCAGGATAGTTTTCTAACTCTTCTGTAGTAGAAGCTTGGCCACCCCATTTTCCTTTTTCAATGATTATTGAGCTTAATTTTGACCTTGATGCGTAGAGTCCTGCAGAAAGTCCAGCTGGACCTCCGCCTATAATTGCCACATCATATATTTTTCCCATAATTATCCCCTTTCTTTATTAAAAGTATTATAAGCTTTCAAGAGCACTTTGAAAAAGCCTTTTATCTACAAATCTAAAGTCCTCAAGAACCTTTTCGTTCCATACTGGACAAGATTTGTCTTTCAAAAATTTCTTGCACATCTCAATACTGCTTTCAATGATCTCTAAAGACTGAAAGTCCAGAGAGTCACTGCTTTCAATCATTAAGCTTCTATACGGAGTTTGATTGGGCTTTATACTTCCCATAAGCGGATGTGTCAGTATTTTATAGTCATTGTGAATTTTATCACGTACAGCAATAAGAACATCCATATATTGTCCATTCACAAACACTATATCCATGATTCGAGAGAATTCAGCGTAAACATCCGGATTGTTTGTAATTATTTTCACATTCTTTTCCAATAATATCACCTCAATACTTAAGAAGTCACTGTTTCAAAAAGCCGAACCTCTTGATTTCATTTTACTGCAGAACATACCAAAAAGGGGCAAGGACTAAAAGCCCTTGCCCCTGTATCTAACCTGAGATATTCTCCAAAGCAAAATGCTCGGATTGATCCATCGGTGCTTAACGCTCTCCAGAGGTTTGTCCAGTATGCGGTCCTTTTGCCTGAGAGTTTCGTTGTATGGCTACATTCCTTACTCCTTCGGCGTTCTCTTTAGCGAAGCTAATGAGAAACTCTCCCGCGAACTTTCATCCACGATATTTAATTTTCTATACCTTAACTATATACTATTTATAAAATCTATTCAAGTCATATTTTGGTGAAATTTAAATATTTCGTTAATTTTTTATTAAACAGTTTATATTTTAATTAATTCATAGCTTTTGCTGCCTAACCCTATCTCTTCTCCATACTTCAGCTGCAAGCTGCCATCAACATGCTTATGTAAGCCTAAAAACTTATCTGCACCCTTTTCATAATTGCATTTTAGATCACTATTTATATTTCCCAATTGTGCATTTACTAAATCAAATGATGCAGCATCTATGGCAACTGGATCAGTGGATGCCAGTATGCCAATGTCAGGTACTATATATGAACCACTAAAACCCACACAATCACATAAAGGTGTAATATTCATCAAAAAATTAATAAATAAAACCTTATCCTGTTTGTTTTTTACTGCACCATAAGCATACTCTGTCAACCTTTCAAGAAATTCTATTGATTCTGTTTTCCACTGAGGTGCAATAGCACGAATTGGACACATAGATATACATTCCCCACAGCCAAAGCATTTTTCATCTATGAATGCCTTGCCATCCTCCATGCTTATAGCTCCAGTAGGACACCATTTTAGACAAGTCTTACATCCTACACAGGCCTTACCAACCTTTGGATTTAAGACAGAATGCTGCTGCTGTTTTCCTGCCGCTGGTGCACATCCCATAGCAAGATTCTTTATGGCGCCACCGAAGCCAGCACTTTCATGTCCTTTAAAGTGTGAAATAACTATCATTTTCTTTGAAGTCTCTATTTCTTTGGCAATCTTAACCTTTTGAAAGTGTTTTCTACTTATCTCCACTTCCACAGAATTTTTACTATAAATACCGTCCGCGATAATGATAGGAGCATTTACTACTGCATAAGCAAAACCATTTTGTATCGCTGTTTCAATATGGTCTACGGCATTTGCTCTAGCTCCATTATATAAAGTGTTCGTATCAGTTAAAAAAGGCTTACCTCCTTTTTCTCTTATCTTATCTACTACTTGTCTTACAAAAACAGGATGCACAAAAGATGTATTTCCCTTTTCTCCGAAATGTAACTTAACTGCTACGATGTCATCTTCTTCTATAATTTTCCCATATCCAGTAGCATCATAAAGCTTTTTTACCTTAGGTAATAGTCCAGTTGAGTTTGAATGGGCATGAACATCTGCAAAATAAACTTTAGAAACCATTAAATTATCTCCTCTTTAATTTATTATTAAAACATATCAGAGAAACCATTTTGCCGCAAAGCTTCATACACTACTATGGCAACTGAGTTAGAAAGATTCAAGGATCTAGCTTCATTTATCATTGGTACTCTAATACAATATTCCATATTTTTTTCAATCAATGCTTTTGGAAGTCCAGCGGTTTCTTTGCCAAACAGTATAAAACAGTTTTCCTCAAATCTCACTTCTGTATGTCTTTTTCTTGCTTTTGTAGTTGAATAAAAGAATAATTCATTCTTATTTACATCAAAAAAATGATTTAAGTTATCATAATACTTTATATCTACTAAACTCCAATAATCTAATCCCGCTCTTTTTAAATACTTATCTTCTACTGAAAAGCCAAAAGGTTTAATCAAATGAAGTTTACATCCTGTTGCAGCACAGGTTCTTGCAATATTTCCAGTATTCTGGGGTATTTCTGGTTCTACTAAAACAATATTAAAGCTCAAAAACTACAACTCCTTGCTTCACATTACCAATATATATTGGTAAATTTTTATATACTTATATGATACATAATTATTATGTCTGCTACAAGGATAATAATAACAGCGTTAGAAGCCACACTTGATATGCTTCATGCCTTCTAGATAATAATTATTTAAAAACCTTTTCATATATCCAGTGTTGTTTAATATCTACCGCCTTTTTAGGACATAGTTCATGGCAGCAAAAGCATCTTATACATTTATCCAAGTCTATTACAGGCTTGCCGCTCTTCATATCAATGACCTTAGCAGGGCAGCTGCGGCTGCAATCACCACAAGAAACGCATATATTATAATCAAATACTGGTTTTGGTCTTAACCGATTCATTAAAATATTCTCAACAAACTTTGGCACCATACCACCAACAAAATTTATATTCATTGATTTAGGGAGAATGAAAGGTGGTATATTTATGGTTTTAATATCTGTCCCTACTATATGTATTTCATTTAAATCTCCGCTAAATATTCCTCTTTCCTTTGCTACTATCATGGTCGGTATCATATTGGCTTTGATTCCAATTATATTAGAAGCAACTGTATCTAGTGCATAGGGGTTTTCAGATGCCATCAAAAGTCCTACATGTCTTTTTATCCCTGCAGACGGTCCATCTCCTTCCATACCTTCAATGCCATCAATAATAGAAAGCACAGGCGATACATATTCACAAATATCCACCAAATGCTCAGCGAAATTAATTGTATTGTTCATCTTTAAATGATAATCGGCTTTAATAAGTCCTGGTATTACTCCAAATAAATTCTTTACAGCTCCTGTGTAAGTCATCATTCCATGAGTTTTAAGCTTTGCCATAGAAATGATGCAATCAACCTTTGTGATAATATCAATGACATCCATTTGCTTTAGCATTTTTGCTTTTTCATTTTGCACATGTGCAGAATTGGTATCAAAGTTTAATTTACAGCCCGTATTTTCTGCCACTTTTGTCATGCCAGAAGCATTATATATGGACTTTAAGGCTCTCTCTGTAAAAGGACCTCCAGGGCTATCCCCAATATATACATCGCAGTTTAATCTTTGTAAATATTTAACCATAGCCTCTACAACAGCAGGATGCGTTGTGACTGCATCCTCAGGATTTTTTTTCATTAATAAGTTTACCTTTAAAAGCACTTTTTTGTTCTGTAGCTTTTCTTTTACTCCTTGGATTTGGTCGATACATTTAGATAAACTCAAGTCTACTTCTGTTTCATTATAAGATCCACATCTTTCAATGCTTACTGATTGCATGTATACACCTCTATCATAAAATTAAGGGTGTGCCTTTACACCCTTATATTACTTATATTATATAATCAATTTCACAATTTGAAAAAACTTTTTTTAATCTATCTATAAAGAAGCTCTTCATATTATCCAACTGCTCTTTATTGTATATATATTTACCGTAGCCAAATTGACCATATTTAAACTTTCTTTCTTCTTCATTCATTGGCAGGTTATTGTTTGGAAATATCTCATTTATATTATTTTTGGCTTTTGCTGTAAATCTATGGGATATTATCTCAAAGTGTATTTTATTATCTTTGAAGTCACCCAGCTCTTTGGCAAGCTCAGATATCATTATGCTATAATCCTTTTCCCAACCATCATAGAGTAGTACAGGGGCTATGATGAAGCCTATTTGATATCCACTTCTTATGATTTTATAGGAGGCTTCTATTCTCTCTAGCATTCCAGGAGTCCTATGCTCATATTGTTGGATTACCGGAGCAGCATTTATACTAAATCTAATGGTTGTATGATCATTATGTTTTGCATCCAATAGGCTATCTACCTCTGTAAATTTTGTTACAAACCTGAATCGTCCATTCTCTTGCCTTCCAAAAAACTCTATTGCCTGCCTCAATGCTCCTGTATACGGTTCTGTAGGTATAGGATCTGATGTAGCTGCACCTTCAAATAATGTTATTTCATCTTTCCTTTCCTTTATGTAGTGCTCTGCCTGATTTAGTATTTCATCAATATTTACATATACTCGTATATATGGTTTCTTGCCAAGCTGAGTATTCAGATAGCAGTAGGTGCACATACCCATACAGCTTGTCACCAACGGAAGCTGATAATGTGCTGACGGCTTACAGCTTTGAAACTTTAGTGTATGTCTAACTCCTACTACCAATGTATTTTTGCCTTCAAAATATGCTTGCTGCGGCGTGTTGCCTGGTATTTCTGTTACCCTATTATGAGATTTTAACTCACTTACTTCTATGTTCTTATCTCTGAAAATCTTATAAAGTCTTTTACCCATTTCATATTCTAATGCATCTTTCTCAAAAAATACTCGCTTAGGTTCAAAGGTCATAATATATTCAACTCCTTCTAATAGCTGAATATATTATGACCCTAACATGCAGATTCTAATATAAATTTTTCAATTACTTTCGCTACTCCATCCTCTTCGCAGCTATCGGTTATATAATTCGCCCTTTCCATTAAACACTTTTCAGCATTTGCTACCGCAACGCCTAGCCCTGCATACTCGATCATACTGATATCATTTTCATTATCACCTACTGCAATGATTTCTTCTCTTTTGATACCATATATCTCTGAAAGTATTTTAACAGAATTACCTTTTGTGACACCATAATTCATCACTTCCAAATTATCCTTTAAAGATTGGCTAACTGATACTTTTCCTGTACCTAATATTTCATTTCTAATTCTCATTATTTTCTGGCTATCCTGATCAACAACTACAGCTTTTAATATATTGCTCTTTTCCTTTTGAATTGCCTCTTCAACATCTGATAAAACTTGTATATCGATTTTTTCTTCATCTTTTAGCGTAGTATTCCACTTTTCATAGCTTTTAGATATATTAGCAATCTTTTCAGTGTATACTGTTCTCATGGTATACAAATGGCAGTATAAGTCCTCTTGGCGGCACAACCTTACCATTTCTTTTATCATTTCGTCAGGCAATATACTTTTATATATTGTGTTATTGGTAATTTCTTCTCTGATTATAGCTCCGTTGCTTGCAATGATTGGCGTATGGATACCAATCAGCTTCGCATATACCCTTGCTGAAGTATAAATCCTGCCTGTAGCAAGAACTACTTTTACACCTAAATCCATTGCCTTTTGCAATGCTTCTTTGCTCCTTTTTGTAACTTCCTTGCTTCTCGGAAGCAAAGTATAATCCATATCCATCACAACCATCTTGTATTTCAAACCCACTCTGATCTCTCCTTTAGCATTATCTTATATAGCTATTATAAACTTATTATCGATTAAATGTAATATAAGGTTCCAAAACTTCATTGTTCAGGAACCTTATTTATTGCTCTTATATCTTTTTAATAATTGGTGCGCGGGATGGGAGTCGAACCCACAAAACTACGAACCTGAATCGTATACGTATGCCAATTCCGTCACTCGCGCATTTATCTAATTATAGCACCTAGAAAACATACTTACAATATTGATTTGTATGAAATAACCAGCTTATGGCATAGTTTATCCAACCTATCTTCTTGATTGTTAATTTCTTTAAACATTTCATACATTTGGTCAATTCCTCAGTTTCTTTTTCGTCTAAGGCTGAACCTCCATAAATACTTTTTTCTAATAAATTTATATGTTCATCTAAAACCACTAAAACTTCGTCATATATTTTTACTCTATTCAAAAATTGTCTTATTGTCTCATTTGGCTTTATACTTATACCTAGCAAGCTATAGAAAGCCAACATCTTAACTAGTTGCTTATCTGCTGCAGCTAATTTTGTAAACTTTAAATATCTATAAGTAAATGTACTGAACCAAGCTAATAAAATGATTATAGCCAAGATTATAATATACAATTTATAAT
>JAUQXG010000417.1 GCA_030834765.1 Lutispora sp. | reverse complement strand
AAATAAACTCTCTTGCATAGCCCTCTTCTATTAGTTCTTTTGTTAGGGTTGTATCTAGTATAATGAACAAGTTGTTTTCCATCTGCACATCGAAGCCTTCTTTGGCTGTTATTGTGATCTGTACAAAATCTCTAACAATCTCCAATTCTTCTCCGCCTAAATCAACCTTAACAGATTCTCCTGCTTCTAGCTTTGGCACGGCTTGCTCTGCATCAATCTTTGCAAGAGCCGCTGCCAGAAGTTTTATTTTCGAGCCAAGTACAGGGCCTGCCACTTTAAAATCAGGCTTTAGATTATAATTCATATGGCTTTGAAGATTGGTTTCAAACAATACTTCTTTCACATTTAGCTCTTCTTTTATGAGGGGAACAAGGTAAGATATCAAGGCCTCATATTTTTTGTCAATAAATGCTTTTTGTATTGGCTGGCGCACCTTTATCTTAACTTTTTCTCTCGCTGCTCTGCCTAATCCTACTAGATCTCGGACTAAGTCCATTCTTTGCTCTAACTCATTATCTATTAAGCTTTCATCCGCCTCTGGATATAATGCTAAGTGTACGGACAGCTCTCCTGTAAGATTTCTATAAAGCTCTTCAGAAAGATAGGGCGCAAATGGCGCTACCATTTTCGAAATTCCTGTAAGCACTTCAAAGGTTGTATTATATACTGATTTTTTATCTTCGTTTAATTCTGTCTCCCAGAATCTTCTTCTTGATCTTCTGATATACCAATTGGATAAGTCTTCTGCTACAAAGTACTGTATTTTTCTTACTGTCTTCGTAAGATCATATACTTTTAACTCTGCTTCTACTTCTTTGGCAAGATTATTATATTTTGAAAGTATCCATCTATCTAATTCAGGTCTATCCTTGTATTCCACAAAGAATTCCTTTGGATCTACATGGTCTGTATTTGCATATAAACTAAAGAAAGTGTATACATTTTTTAATGTACCAAAGAACTTGCTCAAAACTTCCTTTAGCCCATCTTCATCAAACTTTGTGGGAGTCCATGCTGGTGATACATATAGAAGATACCATCGCAATGCATCTGCCCCATACTTATCAAACAAATCAAATGGATCAACTGTATTTCCTTTTGATTTTGACATCTTACGCCCGTCTTTATCAAGTATCAAATCATTTACAAGAACTCTTTTGTATGGTGATTTGCCTTTAACAAATGTTGATATCGCAATCAATGAATAAAACCAACCTCTTGTCTGATCGATTCCTTCACATATATAGTCTGCAGGGAAAAGCTCCTCATCAAAGTGCTCACTATTTTCAAAAGGATAATGGTGTTGTGCATATGGCATAGCCCCACTATCAAACCAGCAGTCTATTACATCTAATACTCTTGTCATTGTTTTGCCGCACTTGTCGCATTTTATATGAACATTATCAACATATGGTCTATGAAGCTCTATTGTTTCATCAATGTCTTCTATTGCTTTTTCTACCAGCTCTTTTATTGAGCCTACGGTATCTAAATGTCCGCATTCGCATCTCCATATATTTAAGGGAGTTCCCCAATATCTGCTTCTTGAGATTGCCCAGTCATTGACATTCTCTAACCAATTGCCAAACCTTTTTTCTCCAACATAATCTGGATACCATTCCACTTCTTTATTGCTTGCTACTAACTGATCTTTTAGCTTTGTCATTTCTATATACCAGCTTGGTTTTGCATAGTATAAAAGAGGTGTCTGGCATCTCCAGCAATGTGGATAGTTGTGTTCCATTTTTTCTTTTTTATAAAGTTTATTTTCTGCTGCCAGCCATTTGATGATTTCTACATCTAGACCATCCTCCATAACAAAGTGGCCTGCCCATGGGGTTGTTGTAAATTTACCTGTTTCATCTACTGGCTGCAATACTGGAAGGTTATATCTCCTGCCTGTATTATAGTCATCTTCTCCAAAGGCAGGTGCTGTATGGACAATTCCTGTACCGTCTTCAGTAGTAACATAATCTGCCAGTGTGACGAAAAATGCTTTTTTATCAACATCCATAAATGGCATAAGCTGCTCATATTCCGTATGCTCAAAATCCTTGCCTTTTAGTTCTCCTAAGACTTCAAAGTCTTCACCCATAACCTTTTTAGCAAGTGTCTTTTCTATATAATATATGGTACCCTCTTGTTTTACTTTTAAATAGGTTTCCTTTGGATTCACTGTAAGGGCTACATTTGATGGAAGTGTCCATGGCGTAGTAGTCCAAACAAGAAAATACTCGTCTTTCCCTTTTATCTTAAACTTCACATATACTGTGTTGGTTTTTATTTCTTTATAGCCTTGTGCTACCTCATGAGATGCTAAACCTGTTCCGCATCTTGGGCAGTAGGGAAGTATTTTGTGTCCTTCGTATATATAGCCTTCTTTAAAAAACTTATCTAATATCCACCATTCCGTTTCTATATAGTTGTTTTCCAAAGTTACATAGGGATGATCCAGATCTATGGCATATGCCATTCTTGTAGTCATTTCACGCCATAGCTTCTCGTATGAGAATACGGATTGGCGGCATTTTTCGTTAAACTCAGCTATACCATAATCCTCGATATCTTTTTTGCTTTTTAATCCAAGCTGTTTTTCTACCTCAATTTCAACAGGAAGTCCATGGGTATCCCATCCTGCTTTTCTCTTTACTTGAAAACCTTTCATTGTCATGTATCTACATACAGAGTCTTTTAATGTTCTTGAAATTACATGGTGTATTCCAGGCCTTCCATTGGCTGTAGGTGGTCCCTCATAAAATATAAATGGTTTATGACCTTCTCGGGTTGATACGCATTTATCTAGTATCTTTTCATCTTCCCAAAACTTTGATATTGATTTTTCTCTATCCGCTACCTTTGCATCAGATAAAACATTGAATTTACAGTTACACATATTCCTTGCACATCCTTTCTAAAAATGGTTAAAAAATAAAAAGTCCCTAGTTTGTTGATATTATTATCAACAAACTAGGGACGATATAATCGTGGTACCACCCAAGTTTTCTGACCAATTTACTTTGTAAATTGGTCTTTCATTTGCTTCGCAAACTATGACAAACCTACAAACAGGTCAAGTTCTTCGTGCATGATAACGTATGGCTTACGGAATATCTTACTCGCTTCAGACATTCAACTCTGAGGTGATATTTATAAAAGTTTTCGCTGCAGTCTTCCACCAAATGACTGCTCTCTTTAAGCTAACACTCTTACTTTTGTCCTCTTCATGGTCTTTATATTTTGAATGATTAGATAAAATTATACAATGTTTTGAATTATTCTGTCAACTAGTATTTATTCTGCCTCATTTTAATTTGCAATTTATTATCATCGGTGTCTTTATCTTTAAATATGCTTTTCACATAACTCTTTAAAAATTTATTAGATGAACCCTCCCATAGCTGAAAACCTTCTGAATGAAGAATTTCTTCTGAATTCAAATTCTCTGTGCCTGAAAAATACCTTAAATTCAGTGTCTTCATGATTTCAGCCATCAATCTTTTTTGGTTTTCTGTAAAATTCTTTTCCTTCTCTAAACTATTAAAAGCCATATCATATGCCAACCTTCCAAAAAACTCTTCCGAGTAGCTTCTAAAGTAATTCAGATTTTCATCTGTTATCCCTAAGCTCTTTGACCAATTCTCTACATCTACTCTGGCTGTACTATAATCAAAATTTTCATTTTTATAGGAATATTTTAGTATACCATATTGCTGTGGATATACTGCTAAGGAACCTGTAGCAATATCATATATGGCATTTGAACCTTTTTTGTAAGAACCTATATCTTGAATATGAATATGTCCGCTTAATATTAGATTTAGATTGCATTCTTGAAACACCTCTATGGCTTCCTTATTATTATTCAATGTGTACCCCTGTTGTATCACCTCGCTATGGTCTAGTAAACTATGATGCATCACAGTGATTATTTTTGCTTTTTTTTCT
>JAUQXG010000046.1 GCA_030834765.1 Lutispora sp. | reverse complement strand
AACTTTAATCTTGCGGGTGGAGATATGGGTGCCGGCGGGAAAAGCGCAAAACAACGATTTGAATATTTGCATTCTCTCTATGAAGCAAATGCAGGTTTACTGACTGGCGAGGAGGTAAAACATGCCCTTCAACAGGTTTCTCAATCCGATGGAAAGTGGAAAACACAATGGTCCATTGTGTATGAGCAGGATTCTTTATTTGTCAGTTTTTACTTTGATTGTGATTTTAAAAAAGCCTATGTTTTTTTAGTTCACAATTAGTAATTCAGACATTGCTCTGCAAGCTGATGCTTTTATTGAAGGAAGGATCTGTGGACAGAAAGGAATAAATTGATGTTAATTGAAAAAAATCAATGTAAATTTCAACGGCCTCTTCGACAAGACAATTATTATAACCGGCGGTGGTGGAGGAATTGCAACAGAAGCGGGAAAGCTACTCATATATTTGGGAGCAAATGTAATTTTAGTGGAATTAAAAGAACAAAGAGGGTGACAGCTTAAAGCTATATCGGAACAGGGTGGAAGGGTAAAGGTGCATATTACCCTGTCGATTATACAACTCTACAGAGCATTTCCGAGCTGTATGATTTTGTCATGAAGAGTTACAGATGTGTTGATGCTATTATCCATAATGCTGCGGGTATCCTTTTTGGCAGTGTAAAAGTCTTGCCTATGCTCAGTTGGAATACAGCTATTTGGTTCACTATTGCTTGCCCATAAGTATCATGGAAGCGAAATAGGCGCGGTGAAAGATTGGAATATAAGATGGAATTCGATGGGGAGTGTCTAAAGTATGCGAACAAACTAGTTGCTGTAGGAAAGAGGGAGCATGAAAGATAAAAACTTGAAATACTAGCAGAAGTATAATAGAGCCACTATGACGACAACAAAAAATCCCATGAGTGAATACTAGAGAAATTAGAAAAGCTTGAAACAGCTATCTTAGAAAACGAAGCGGAACATGTAAAATAAAAAAAGTTAAATAAATATGATCAATACAGGTATTCATCTTTTAGGACGGATACCTTTTATTTTACCATTAAATCAAAATTGCATTAAGCAAAACATCTCCCTATTTTCAGATGGAACTATTTTTAATACGTATGCATTATAAATTAACTTATAGATATATATGTTTTCATTTCATTTAACGGATAATTAGCTTATTATTAGTATAAGTAAATATTTTTGGGGACGAAGAAGGATGAGATTATGCAGTTTCAATATATTCCATACATATGGCCACTGAGCATCTCCGCATTTATAACACTATTTCTAGGAGTATATGCGCTGGGAAAGCGGAGAAATTCAAAAGGTGCTATGAGCTTTATACTCAGCATGTTTGTAGTGACAATATGGTCTGCAGGCAATGCTCTTGAAATGGCAGCCATTGATTATAGCACGAAGCTATTTTGGGCAAATATGCAATATTTTGCCTACTGCTATTCGCCTGTAACCTTGCTTCTGTTGTGCATGCAATTCACTGGATATGATGTATGGGTTCAAAACAGAAAGGTTTTATGGCTTGCTGTGATGCCTACAATGGTTATAATGCTTGTATGGACTGATAGATTTCACGGGTTGATACGGTATGACATGTATATGAATTACAGTGGATTGTTTCCCGTTATAGCAAAAAAGTACGGTCCAATTTTTTATATACATGCTGCCTATTCCCATTTTTTGAATATAGTTGCCTGGGTCCTTGTCATAAGGGCAGTATTTTTGAAGAATACAATCTATAGAAAGCAGGCACTTGCGCTATTATTTGGTCTAAGCTTAATTATAATGCCGAATATTCTGTATATTTCCGGCTTTAGTCCTGTGAAAAGATTTGATATTACACCAGTGTTCTTTGGTCCAGCAGGGTTAGTTATGGCCTGGGGAATATTTCGCTTTAAGATGTTTGATTTAGTACCCTTAGCACGTGCCACTGTGATTGAAACTATGGATGCAGGCATTATGGTACTTGATTTGCAGGATAGGGTAATAGATATGAATCCTGCTTTTGAAAAGGTGGTAGGTTTGACTGCTTCACAGATTTCCACAAAGAGGATAGAAGAAGTCTGCGATAGAATTCCAGAGCTTACGAAGGCTTACAGAGACAGGAATATCACCCATACAGAATTTTCTATAAATACAGGAGCATCATCAAAGATTTATGAGGCATTACTTTCTCCGCTTACTGATAGCAAAGGTTTTTTAATAGGTAGGCTGATAATAACCTATGATGTAACTGAAAAAAAACAAGTACAACAGGAGTCTTTAAAACATCAATGGAAGCTTGCTGTAATTGAAGAAAGAGAACATATGGCTAGAGATATGCATGATAATCTAGGACAGATACTGGGGTTTATTAATCTGCAAGCTCA
>JAUQXG010000416.1 GCA_030834765.1 Lutispora sp. | reverse complement strand
TATTTTTTACATTATCTATGGCTACACTAATGGGATTTGATTTAAAAGAAGCAGCTTCCATCGGCATCATAGGAGCAGCCGATGGCCCTACTTCCATATGTGTAGCGACAAAGTTTGCAAAACATTTGTTAGGACCAATTTCTGTTGCAGCATATTCCTATATGTCTTTGGTTCCCATTATTCAGCCTCCTGTAATAAGAGCGCTGACAACACTGGAAGAAAGACAAATAAGAATGCCATATGCTGATTCCGATATTTCTAAAAAAGTTAAAATTATTTTTCCTATAGCTGTAACATTATTTGCAGGATTAATCGTACCTGTAAGTGCGGCTTTAATTGGATTTTTGATGTTCGGCAATCTTCTTCGTGAGTGTGGCGTGACAGAAAGACTTTCAAAATCAGCTCAAAATGAGTTAGCTAATCTTGTTACAATTTTACTTGGTATTACAGTAGGCTCCACAATGACAGCAGAAGGCTTTTTAAATAAAAGCACCTTGTTAATACTGGCAATGGGCCTTGTAGCCTTTGTATTTGATACAGCTGGCGGAGTTATGTTTGCAAAGTTTTTAAACCTTTTTTCAAAAAACAAAATCAATCCTATGGTTGGAGCAGCGGGTATCTCAGCTTTCCCTATGTCAGCCAGAGTAATACAAAAGGAAGCACAAAAAGCAGACCCAACAAACTTCATACTTATGCATGCAATCAGTGCAAATGTAGCAGGGCAAATCGGTTCCGTAATAGCCGGTGGTCTAATACTTGCACTGGTAAAGTAGGAGGTGTAATAATATGGATTTGACAAATTTTTATCAAAGCTTACAAATCATGTGGCAAGGTATGGCTGGAATATTGATCGTTATTGTAGCATTCTATTTTATGATCGTTGGACTAACGAAGCTTATGCCTCCAGAGGGAAAATAAATATTTTTTAATAAAATTGAATAAAGGGTCTCGCAATCGAATATATTGTGAGGCCCTTTATCATTATATACCCACCACTCCTAACTTGGTTGTTATAAAATAAATTTTGAATTTACAATTCTTATAATACGATTTATGATAAAATTGATATTGAGTCTAAATTGGAAGGTGTTAAAATCGATGAAAGTTTATGCATTTATAGGGTCAAGCGGAACTGGTAAAAGCTATAAAGCTTTTATGGTAGCAAAAGATAGAGATATTGACTATATAATTGATGATGGACTGCTTATTGGCGGAACACGCATCATTGCAGGAAAATCTGCCAAAAAAGAAAGTACCCGAATTGCGGCTGTTCGTAGAGCTCTTTTTGTTGAAGATGCTCATAAAGCTGCTGTAAGAGAAGCCATTGAAAGCTCAAAGCCTGATAAGATTTTGGTGCTTGGAACATCTCGAAAAATGATAGACCAGATTATTGAAGCCCTTGGATTGCCTGAAGCCTCAGAAATAATCATGATAGAGCATGTTGCAACTGAAAAAGAAATAGATGCAGCAAAAAAGTCCAGAAGGTTTGAGGGGAAACATGTAATACCAGCACCAACCGTTGAGGTGAAAAGAAGCTTTTCTGGTTATTTTATAGATACCCTTAGGGTATTTAGAAAAAGAGATAGAAGTACAATGGTTGCAGAAAGGACTGTGGTACGCCCAACTTTTAGTTATTTAGGCAGGTATGAGATCGCTACACCTGCTTTGCTTCAGCTCATAAGTCATTGCTCTTCAAAAGTGAATGGTATTTTAAAAGTGCTTGATACACGAGTTGATAATGAGCAAATAGGAATCATCATAGATATAGAAGTAGAAATAGAATTGAAAAAGAGACTAGATATTATGCTGAAAGAGGTACAGAAAAAAGTAGTTCAAGATATTGAATACATGACTGGACTGAATGTGCTGGCGGTAAATGTTAAAGCAACCAGAATCGAGTTGAAATCCGGGAGTATGATGCTATGAAAATAATAGAAATAGAAAATGGGATTCAGATAGAGGATATAAAAGACTTTGATGCAACCCATATATTTGAATGCGGACAATGCTTCAGATGGACAAGAGAAGTAGATGGAAGCTACACTGGAGTTGTTATGGAGCGAGTGATCAATATCGCATCGGATGCAGAAAAAGCAATGGTAATCATTCATAATACAAATTTGGAAGAATTCCGTTCTATTTGGTTTGATTATTTAGACTTAGGCAGAGACTATGGAAAAATAAAGCATGAGCTTTCTAAAGAACCAATTTTAGCGGAGGCGATTTCTCATGGGCAAGGTATGCGAATTTTAAAACAATCACCTTGGGAAACTTTGATTTCCTTTATTGTTTCTGCCAATAGCAATATACCCAAAATATCCAAAAGTCTCAATATACTATCTGAGCTTTATGGATCTCCCATAGAATATAAGGGAAAAATATATTATGCTTTTCCAACTTCAACTCAGCTTGAAAAAGTTGATTTAGAAGGTATCAATCTTTGCAAAGCAGGTTTTCGCTGTAAATATATTTTAGATGCAGTGAAGAAGATTCAGCATGGAGAAATAAACCTAGAGGAAATATCGAAAATGGATATCCTATCAGCAAGAAAAGAGCTGATGAAAGTAAATGGAGTAGGTCCTAAGGTAGCTGATTGTATACTGCTTTTCTCTATGGGCAAATATGGAGCCTATCCTGTCGATGTTTGGGTAAAAAGAGTAACAGAGCATTATTTCCTGGGAAAAGTTGTCGCAATAAAGGATATTCAATTATTTGCAGAAGAAAAATTTGGAGAATTAGCAGGCTTCGCCCAGCAATATATGTTTTATTATGCGAGGGAAGGGCGAAAGCTAGGGTAATCCTTTTGGGTTGGGTTCCAGGCTCGAGGCACCAGGTACGAGGTTGAGAAAGGCTTCGAAGTCCCGCTTATCACTTCGCGAACGCTTGGATTTTGCTTCGCAAAAGTCCACTACTCTGGAGTGCGAGCCTGGAGCCTGGCATCCCAAATTTGGTGTCCCAGGTTAATTCATCTACAATATAAAAAAATTACTTATGAAGAAAATGGAGGAAGAAGAAATTGATTCTATTCGGCACAATCGTCAACGCAGCAGCTATTATACTTGGAGGAGTTGTCGGCACATTTGCTAAAAAGGGGATACCTGAAAGATTTGGCAGTCTCATCATCAATGCATTAGGGCTTTTTACTGCAATCCTGGGAATTATGTTTGCAATTGGTTCTAAAAAAATAGAAATCGTTGTTTTTAGCCTTATCATAGGTGCATTTATTGGGGAAGCCATAGATATAGAAAAAAGATTAGACAATTTCGGTAAAGACGTTCAAAACAGATTAAAAGGACTGAGCGGAAACTTTTCCCAGGGCTTTGTAACCTCTAGCTTGTTATTTTGTATAGGTTCTATGGCAATCATGGGATCACTGCAAAGCGGACTTTTAAATGATCACAAGATACTTTTGACTAAGTCCTTTATGGATGGAATATTCTCATTGATATTTGCTTCTACTATGGGCATCGGGGTTGCAGCATCCGCTATAGCAGTATTTATATATCAAGGCTCATTAACACTACTTGCGGCATCTGTATCTGGTTATTTAAGTGAACCTGTGATTACAGAAATGTCAGCAACAGGTTGTGTATTACTTCTTGGCTTGGCGCTTTCTATACTGGATATAAAAAAGATAAAGGTAGGCAATTTGCTGCCTGCTATTTTCATACCGATTATATTGATGATATTTATAAAATAGGAGAAGTGATAGGTTGAAAAGCCACAGCCTTTTCAACTTGATCTTTATGCTAAAGTGTCATATATGACATTAAGCTGCGAGGGAGGGGTTAAAATGTTTGTTGATTATGCTTTTATAAATGGAAAAGTATATACCCTAGAAGGTTCTATGGCAGAAGCTGTAGCAGTTTCAGGTGAAAAGATCTCAGCCCTAGGAAAGACAATAGATATAAAGGGATTGTGTGATTCTAATACAAAAATCATTGATTTAGAAGGAAAATGCCTTTTACCTGGGTTTAATGATAGCCATATGCACTTTATTGGACATGGACTTTTATATGATAAGATTCATCTGAGGGGTGTGGCATCCGTTGATGAGATGGTTAACCTAGGAAGGAAGTTTATAGAGGAACGAAATAGAAAAGATGGAGAATGGGTAGTAGGCTACGGCTTTGACCAGAATCTGTTCATTGATAAAACTTTTCCTCTAAAAGAAGATATAGATAAGATTTCTGACAAACATCCTGTTTTAGTAGATAGGGTTTGCGGACATATAGGTACAGTAAACACTTTGGCATTAAAGATACTTGGAATTACAAAAAACACAGTAATTCAAGGCGGCATAATAGATAAGGATGAATATGGCAATCCCACAGGAATACTGCGAGAAGCTGCACTGGACTGGGCTAAATCTCATATTCCAAGGCCTAATGTGGAGCAAATAAAGGATATCATTATGCAAACAGCAGAAGAGGCATTGAGCTTAGGACTTACATCCTTGCAAACCAATGATTCAGAAGCTGCGGATTTTGATACCGTTTTTGAAGCCTATCAATCTTTAAGAAATGAAGATAAGCTTAAGATTCGTATATTTGAAGAAATACATACATCAAGACCAGAAGAATTGAAGCTTTTTCTTGGAAAAGGAATGAAAACTGGCTTTGGAGACGATTTTTTTCAAATAGGAAATATAAAACTATTTGCCGATGGTTCTCTAGGTGCAAGAACTGCCGCCATGAGAGAAGCCTATTCTGATGATCCAAATACCCGGGGTATTTTTGTTTATACTCAGGAGGAATTAGATGAACTGGTTGACATAGCTCATAAAGCCGGAATGCAGGTTGCTTGCCATGCCATTGGTGATGGAGCCATAGAACAATGCATAAATGCCATTGAAAAGGCGATGAAGAAGAATTCAAAAGACCTTCGGCATAGAATTATCCACTGTCAAATAGTAGATGCCCACTTACTGAAAAGGATGGTATGCATTGGGATTGGAGCAGACATACAGCCTCCTTTTGTTGCATCGGATTACATGATTGTAGCAGATAGAGTAGGAGTAGAAAGGGGAAACAAAAGCTATCCATGGAAAACAATGCTTGACCTTGGAATACATTTAGGTGGAGGCTCCGACTGTCCGGTAGAAACCTATGATCCACTTTGGGGTATATATTGCGCTGTCACAAGGCAAGATGAAAAAGGGCAGCCTGCTGGCGGATGGCTGCCTGACGAAAGGCTATCAGTAGAAGAAGCAGTAAAGCTTTACACAATTGGTTCTGCGTACCTTTCCTTTGAAGAAAACAAGAAAGGTACCATAAAGGAAGGAAAGCTTGCCGACATGGTTGTTCTTTCTGAAGATGTATTTGAAGTGAAACCGGAAAATATAAAGGATATTCAAGTGCTGCTGACAATGGTAGGAGGAAAAATACAATACACAAAAATGACACAATATAAAGATTTGGTATATACAGGAAGAATGCAGATATAATATAATTGAAGTATCCTATCTCAAGAAATCTTTAATAATAGGAGGGAAATTCATGAAGTACGAGATCAGAGGTGGAAATCTTCCAGTGGTGCTTGTAGATATAAACGCAGGAGAAACACTATTTACACAATCAGGTGGAATGGCTTGGATGACCAATAATATAAGCATGTCAACCAATATGGAAGGTGGTCTTTTCGGAGGGCTTGCCAGAGCTTTTTCAGGAGAGTCGATATTCATGGCTACCTATACTTGTCAAAATGGCACTGGTACAATAGCTTTTGCTTCAACCTTTCCAGGCACAATCATACCAATGCAATTTGATGGATCAAAAACTTTAATATGCCAAAAGGATGCATTTTTAGCTGCAGAAAGATCAGTGAATCTTGAAGTAATATTTAGAAAAAAATTGGGAGCAGGGTTATTTGGTGGAGAAGGATTCATCATGCAAAAAATTTCAGGCACTGGTACGGCATTTTTAGAAATAGATGGGGATGTTGTAGAATATAATCTACAGCCAGGCCAAGTGCTAAAAGTTGATACAGGACATGTAGGAGCGTTTGAGAGCACAGTAGCATTTGAAATTGAAACAGTAAAGGGCTTTAAGAATATACTTTTTGGCGGAGAAGGACTTTTTTTAACAAAACTAACAGGGCCGGGAAAAGTATGGCTGCAAACAATGCCAATACAAAATGTAGCAAAAAGGATACTGCCATTTATTCCACATGATACAAAATAAAAAAGACTTCTAAGGAAGCCTTTTTTGGTTTTAAATCATACGAAAAATGAGAATATGCGAAAATAAACAAAATATTATAAAATATGATGAAAACGGTATATAATCTTAGTAAATGAACAATAATCAAGAAAAGGAATAAAAATCAGCCGAAACCTGGATTTGCCAATATGAATGATATTATTTATCATTATAAATGTAGTTAGCACTCGACATGAGTGAGTGCTAGTAAGAAAGAATTAAAGGTTTACAAAGTAAAGCTTAATTAACTTAAGGAGGTTATTTAATGAATATTAAACCATTAGGCGACAGAGTCGTAATTAAAGTTATGGAAAGTGAAGAAATGACAAAGAGCGGTATCGTTCTTCCTGGCACAGCCAAGGAAAAACCAATGCAGGGTGAAATACTTGCTGTTGGATCAGGTGAATTGATTGAAGGCAAAAGAGTGCCGCTTGAATTAAAGATAGGCGATAAAGTGCTATATTCGAAATATGCTGGAACAGAAGTAAAAATTGATGGAGAAGAATTTCTTATCCTAAAACAAAATGATGTTCTTGCAATCATACTATAATTAGAGGAGGAATATAAATGGCAAAACAAATTAAATATGGTGAAGATGCTAGACGCGCATTAGAAAGAGGCGTTAACCAATTAGCAGATACCGTTAAAATAACATTAGGACCAAAGGGAAGAAATGTAGTTTTAGATAAGAAATTTGGATCACCACTCATCACAAATGATGGTGTTACAATAGCTAAAGAAGTTGAATTAGAATGCCCATTTGAAAATATGGGAGCACAGCTTGTAAAAGAAGTTGCTACAAAGACAAATGATGTGGCTGGAGACGGAACAACAACAGCTACCCTATTAGCTCAAGCTATCATTAGAGAAGGTTTAAAGAACGTAGCAGCTGGAGCAAATCCAATGATACTTAAAAAAGGTATCAACAAGGCAGTGGAAGCAGCAGTAGAAGAACTTAAAAAGAATTCAAAGCCAGTTGAAAGCAAAGGGGCTATAGCTCAAGTTGCAGCAAATTCAGCAGCTGACGATACCATCGGTGAATTGATAGCAGAAGCTATGGAGAAGGTTGGCAAAGATGGCGTTATCACTGTTGAAGAGTCTTATGCATTTGGAACAAATCTTGATGTAGTGGAAGGCATGCAGTTTGATAGAGGCTATATCAACGCGTACATGATTACAGATACAGAAAAAATGGAAGCAGTTTTAGATGATCCATATATTCTTATCACAGATAAGAAAATTTCAAATATACAAGAAATACTTCCAGTATTGGAGCAAATCGTTCAACAAGGCAAAAAGCTTCTAATTATTGCTGAAGATATAGAAGGCGAAGCATTAGCTACATTAGTTGTGAACAAACTAAAAGGAACATTTACTTGCGTTGCAGTGAAGGCTCCAGGTTTTGGTGATAGAAGAAAAGCAATGCTTGAAGATATAGCAATACTTACAAATGGTCAAGTGATTTCAGAAGAAATAGGCTTAGACCTTAAAGAAACTACAGTTGCTCAATTAGGTAGAGCAAAACAAGTAAAGATTCAAAAAGAAAACACAATCATCGTGGATGGCGCTGGAGATAAAGCAGTCATTAAAGATAGAATAAGACAATTAAAGGCTCAAATCGAAGAAACAACTTCAGACTTCGATAAAGAAAAGCTTCAAGAAAGACTTGCTAAGCTTTCAGGTGGAGTAGCAGTAATCAAAGTTGGTGCAGCTACTGAAACAGAATTAAAAGAAAGAAAGCATAGAATAGAAGATGCCTTAGCAGCGACAAAAGCAGCAGTGGAAGAAGGAATCGTATCTGGTGGTGGAACTGCATTAGTAAATGCAATGAAAGCAGTAGAAGCGATACTAGTTAACGCACATGGAGATGAAAAAACTGGTATTCAAATAGTGAAAAGAGCATTAGAAGAGCCAGTTAGACAAATCGCTACAAATGCAGGACTTGAAGGTTCAGTAATCGTAGAAAAAGTAATGAACTCAGCTCCAGGCATAGGATTTGATGCTCTAAATGAAAAATATGTTGACATGATAGAAGCAGGTATTGTAGATCCACTTAAGGTTACAAAATCAGCATTACTAAACGCAGCATCAGTTGCTTCCATGCTTCTAACAACAGAAAGCATAATAACAGACCTTCCAGAAAAAGATAAGGCTCCTGCAATGCCAGGCGGCGGTATGGGTGACATGGGAATGTACTAAAATTTCCTAAAAATAGAGAAATAGCTGATAGCATAGTCCACAGTATCATAAGGACAATTTGAAAAGCAAAGTAAGAGCACTAACTGAGATAAAAATCGGTTAGTGCTTTTGTTTTATACAATTGCATTATAAACGCCACGAATATTGAAAAATAGTCGGGCAAAGATTTCCACAGGTGCAGTTTGTGTCAATTCGTGTTGAAAATGCTCCAAAAATGAATTGTTTTGAGAAGAAGCATGTTATAATATGTAAAAAGTATGATATTGCGTGGTATAATATTTTTGTTTGAAAGAAAGATTTGGATGGTTGAAGTGCAAAATGAATCATATACAAGCTATGGAAGTTCAAGATCAGCTTAATAAAGGAGATAGGTATGAAAGTTGCAATTTGCGATGATGATATAAAACAGCTTGCTGTCATAAAAGCCGCAATGGAACACTATGGGATCGAGCATCCGGAGCAGACTTACGCAATAGAATGCTTTGACAATCCCATTGAGTTTTTGGAGAGTTT
>JAUQXG010000415.1 GCA_030834765.1 Lutispora sp. | reverse complement strand
ACGAGAAGTCATGAGGATAGGCGGAGACAGTGTAATAAAAATAGATATTAGAATTATTGCAGCTACAAATAAAGATTTAAAAAGGCTGGTTCATGAAGGCAAATTCAGAAAAGATCTTTTTTATAGGCTTAATGTTCTTCCTTTAGAAACTGTACCTTTAAGAAACAGAAAAGAAGATATTGTACCCTTAGTCCATAGGATTAAAAATGAGCTGGAGTTAAAATTTTCATTAACAAAAGCAGCCGAAGAGATATTCCGGAATTATAGCTGGGAAGGCAATGTAAGAGAGCTTAAAAACTGCATAGAATATTTAGCTTACCTAGATAAAGACGTAATTGATTCTGCTGACATACCTTTTGTGAAATATGAAGATAAAGACGAATTTATGATAAATGATGCTCATAAGGAGGCTGCTGAAAGGCTTTTAAAGTTAATTAGAAATGATGAAAAGAGGTACGGTTTTATTTTAGAAAGTCTGTATAACAGCTTGATGGATAAAAAGAGAATTGGCAGAAGAAGCCTTGTAGAGCTGTCTGAGAAAAAAGGCATCTATTTATCTGAAAATGAGATCAGGAGAATGCTGAACATTTTAAAGGATTATGATATGGTAACGCTGTTGAATGGAAGAGGCGGTAGTCAGATTACAGAGCTAGGAATAAAGATACTGCACAAAATGCAAACTGGGTTAAATGGGTGAAACAACCAATTCATTTAACCCGGTTTTTTATATGTCTAAACTCACAAGATAAGGATAAGGGTGTAAAAGTTTAGCAAACAACAATTGGCATATAACTTGCTTAATTGTGATGTAGAACAAAATATATTGTGGTGCCAGAATAGCTTGAATAAAGCTATGGTTTTTTCAAATTTGTTTATGCAGCATAGCTGTAAGGAGGAATTAAAATGAAGTATGATTTTAATGCTATCATTGATAGAGCTGATTTTTATTCAGCTAAATACAATGAGTTAGACATGAAGTTTGGCAGTAAAGATCTGCTGCCTATGTGGGTTGCTGATATGGACTTTCAGTCAGCAGAACCAATTATTGAAGCCATGAAAAGCAGATTAGACCATGGCATATTTGGTTATACATCAAGGCCAGATTCTTATTATGAAGCAATGACTAGTTGGTATAAAAGCAGGTATAGCTGGAATATAAACAAAGAGTGGATTATTCACAGTCCTGGGGTAATGACATCCCTCAGCCTTATTATCAGAGCATTTACGAAACCGGGAGATAAAATTATCATACAACCCCCAGTATACTATCCCTTTTTCGATGTAGTAAAAGACAATGACAGAGAGCTGGTGTTAAATCCGCTAAAACAAGTAGGAGAAAATTATGTGATGGATTATGAAGACTTGGAGAAAAAGATAGATGATAAAGTAAAGTATCTGATTCTATGCAATCCTCACAATCCTATAGGAAGAGTGTGGAAAAAGGATGAACTTGAAAAACTAGGGAGTATTTGTGTAAAAAATAATATAAAAATAATATCAGATGAGATACATGGTGATTTAGTATATGGCAGCAATCGATATATACCCTTTGCTTCCTTATCAGAAGATTTCGCGAAAAACTCCATAACATGTATGTCTCCTACCAAGACTTTCAATTTGGCAGGTCTTCAAGTATCCTTTGCTATTTTTCCAGAACGAAAAGATTATGAAAGATTTGAAAGAATTTTAGAAGTTTTAGATATGAAAAGAAATAACTGTTTTAGCTTAGTTGCAGTTGAAGCCGCCTATAGAGAAGGTGAAGAATGGCTTGATCAGATGCTTGTGTATTTAGAAGAAAATCTTAATTTTCTCATCAATTACTGCAAGGAAAATATCCCTAAGATTAAACCTAATCAGCCGGAAGGAACTTATCTTGTATGGTTAAATTGCAAAGAACTGGGATTATCTCAGGAAAATCTGAATCACTTTATGCTTCATAAAGCAAAGGTTGCCCTAGACAGCGGAAACTGGTTTGGTGATGCCGGCAGCGGATATATGAGAATCAATATAGCCTGCCCCAGAGAAACTCTTATTGAAGGACTAAGGAGAATAGAAAAAGCTGTAAAAGAACAGAGTTAAGGATGCAGATCAGGGAGAAGAATTTTGCTAACCAGGAGGTGAAATACGGTATATAAGGGTTCAATAAAAGAATATAGGAGGGGTTAAACATGAATGGAATCTTTGAATCAGTGAATCACTTTTTTGAATTTATAGTCCCTATAGCTGACTTTCTATGGGATTTTCCTACGAACTTTCAATGGTATGCAAATATTCCGATTCTGGGCAAATTTACATTTGCGATTCTTCTACTTGTAGGGAGCGGTATTTATCTTACTTTTAAGACCGGATTTGTTCAGTGTACAAAGTTTAAAAAGGGAATACAGATTCTAGTGACAAAGAGAACCGTAGAAACAGGCGTAAGCCCATTAACTGCATTTTTATTAAGCTCTGCCATGAGAATAGGACCTGGTAATATCATGGGAGTTACAGGAGCTATTTCCGTAGGAGGGCCGGGAGCTCTTTTCTGGATGTGGATGGCTGCTTTTTTCGGAATGTGTACTGCATTTTCTGAAGCTGTACTTGCTCAAATATATAAAGAGAAAGTTGGCAATGAATTCGTAGGAGGACTTCCTTTCTATGGAAAGAAGATATGTGGAGATAAAAGGTGGGTTGGAATATTATTATCATGGATATTTATCGTTTATGCCTTATTTAGTGTTCCTGGACAGACATTCCATATGTTTACAGCCCTAGGCTCTGTAGCTGACACCATGGCAGGTGCCACCTTCGATCGTCAATCAACAGTATACTATGTCATTGCGTTTTTATTGATACTTACAGTTGCCGCAACTGTTCTTGGTGGATTGAAGCGGGTTACCTCTGTTACAGATTTGATGGTTCCAATCATGGCAGTGATATATACAGCAGTAATTTTAGTTATCATCCTTATTAATTTCAACTTAATCCCTTACTTTCTTAAAGCGGTATTTGTAGGTGCTTTTAAGCCTGATGCATTATTTGGAGGGGCATTCGGAGTAGCTCTGGCTCAAGGAGTCAAACGTGGTTTAATGTCAAATGAAGCAGGGCAAGGCACCATAACAATGGCAGCAGCAGTTTCTGAAAATGAACACCCATGTGAACAGGGATTTGTTCAAGCCATTGGAGTTTTTCTTGATACCATGATCATATGCTCCATGACTGGATTTTTAGTGATTATGGCTCATGTTTGGAGTGGTGACAGTGGTGTTGTATGGGAATCTATAAAAGATGCAAAGCTGACAGTTTATCTTGCTTCTGTTCAGCATCTTGTGCCTGGGGTAGCTATGGATTCAATGGTTAAAATGATTTTGTCTGTTTGCTATGCATTGTTTGCATTCACGACTTTAGTTGGGTTAATACTATTTGCAGAAATTGCAGGCAACTTTATTACCAAAAGCAAGAAGTTTATTATGGGTATTCGTTTAATTGGCGCTTTATTCTTTGTTCCTTTTGGCGTATTAACAGTTCTAGCTGGCCTTGAATTAGGGAATTTATGGTATATTTCTGACTTCGTAAATATAATGGTGGTATATGCCAATGTTCCCATACTACTTTTAGGGCAAGGAATTGTTTTTAAAGTTTTAGATCATTACAACAGAACCAATGGAGCTCGGTTTATATCAGAAGACATAGGAATTGAGACTGAATATTGGAGAAAAGAACCAGAAAAGATAAAAAATCAATATACACAAATAAAAGAAGAAAAGAATATCACCATATAAAGTAATAGATAAGAAAGGCTGCATAAGCTCGGAGAATGAATTTCCATGAATCTTATGCGGTTTTTCTTTATATAAATTAGAAAAAGATTCTGCCTTTTGTATCTGCAATAAAGCTTAATATGGTTGAATTCAATATAGAGTGTTGAACTTTATAAGCCATAATGATATATTGATAGTGAAATGAGTTTCTAATATATAGAATAAGATAGGAGAATGATACTGTTGGAAAAAGCGTTGGTGTCTCACAAAGCTAAATATCCGGTACAAACGCTTGAAAAGGCGTTAGAAATAATTGAAGTGATGCATAAAGAAGGAGGAGAAGGCTTAGGGATAAGTGAATTAGATGATAAATTAGGTATTGGAAAAAGCACCATACATAGAATATTAAGCACCCTTATAGCTTACGATTACGTTGAGAAACATCCTGAAAGCACGAAATATCGCTTGAGCTGGAAGTTTTTTGAGATAGGCAATCATATTCCACAACAGCGTAATTTATCAAACTTGGATATGTCCGTCCTTCAAGACCTCTGCAATAAATATGAAGA
>JAUQXG010000045.1 GCA_030834765.1 Lutispora sp. | reverse complement strand
AAGCAGGAGCAGAATCAGCAAACTACCCTTTCTGTACCATCGAACCAAATGTAGGGGTTGTTGCAGTTCCAGATCATAGACTTGACGTTTTAGCTAAAATAAGCAATACAAAAAAAATAATTCCAACAGCAATAGAATTCGTAGATATAGCGGGTTTAGTGAAAGGCGCAAGCAAGGGAGAAGGCCTTGGAAACAAGTTTTTAGCAAATATCAGAGAAGTTGATGCTATCATACATGTTGTTCGATGCTTTGAAGATGAAAACATCATACATGTTGATAATAGTATAGACCCCCTTAGGGATATTGAAACCATAAACCTCGAGCTTATTCTAGCAGATATGGAAACCATGGGAAGACGTTTAGACAGAGCGAAAAAGCTAAGTAAAAACGATAAAAATCTTGAGCAAGAAGTGCACTGGATAGAAAAAATTTCTGCTTGTCTTGATGCAGGCAAACCTGCCAGAACTGTAAACTTCGAAACAGAAGAAGAGAGAAAACATGCAGAATCTTTATTTCTATTGACTACAAAATCAGTTATATATGTATGCAATGTATCAGAAGATGATGCTGTTAACGATGGTGCAGATAATCCTTTCGTGAAAAGAGTAGAGGAATTTGCAGCTTCTGAAAATAACAGCGCTATGGTAATATCTGCAAAGATAGAAGAAGAGATATCGGTGCTTTCCACTGAAGAAAAAGTTGAATTTTTAAATGAGCTTGGTATTAAAGAATCAGGTCTTGACCGACTGGTTAAAGCAAGCTATAAGCTACTAAATCTTATGAGCTATCTTACTACTGGAGAAAAAGAAACAAGAGCATGGACTATAAAAGCTGGTACAAAAGCTCCTCAAGCTGCCGGCAAAATCCATACTGATTTTGAAAGAGGCTTTATAAGAGCTGAAGTAGTTTCCTATGATGATTTGACAACTTGTGGCAGCTATAATGCAGCAAAAGAAAAAGGTCTTGTTAGACTTGAAGGAAAAGAATATGTAATGAAAGATGGCGACATCGTAGAATTTAGATTTAATGTATAATGAAAGAAGCTGAGTCTTTAAATGGGCCTCAGCTTTGTTTTATCTATCTTATTCTCTATTTTGAAAATATCAATTTTTTTCAAGCTCTGTCTTGGAAATACTTAGTTTTCTTTAATGCAGCAACAAGTGGTATTGCAACCCCTGCGCCACCTGCAATCTGAATAATATTCGCTGGTACTGCTGCTATAGGTGTAGCTATATTCCCATATATCACTGCCTCGGCAATATAGTAGCCTCCAATCATCCAAAGACCACCAATCAATATACCAACTATATTAAACCCCCAATTATTACCTTTCCTCTTTCCGTCAAAAGCGATTTTACCTATTAAGTACCCCATTATAAACTTTATAACAAAAGTATATGGTGCCCAAAAAGCATAAGCACCAGACATCAAATCAAAAAGCATCATTCCTATGGCACCAGATAAGGCAGCCGTTCTTGTACCAATTAATAGTGCTGCAAGAATCACCATGCTATCTCCTAAATGTAAAACGCCTCCTAGTCCATTTGGAATATTAAGCGCCATTGTCGCAACGAAAACTATTGCAGACATAAGCCCTATGGTAACAAATTCTTTCACATTACTTGTTGTTTTTTGCATATAAACACCCCCCAAAAGTCAAAATATCATTGCTTCTTAATACTATTATATTTACGGAGCCTTATATAGCAATACAAAATTACAATTAATTAGACTTAGACAAGCACTTTTCTAAATTTGTATCGATACAATCTTTTTCTCTACTCATATGTGTTTTATCATAATCAATATAATCAAGACCTGCAAGCCCTAACTGAATACCTACTGACTCTATTATATAATTAGATAAGATTGAAATAATCTGCTCTTTTAATATTTGATCTTCTATAGGCGTAAGCCCATAAGATACTTGAGATTTCATATATAGATTAACATTAAATACCTTATTATAGGATATTCCCATTCTATAAAAAAGCAGTGGATCTATATCTAATTGGCACATCCAATCTATAAAAAATTCCGTTAATTCATTTTGTAAGGAGCCAAATAGCATTTGCTTCTTTATCTTATCAAGCTCTTTGTATTTAAAACTGTTTGTAGCCTCTTTTAAAGGAGTTATAAATAATGCACATAGTATTACGGTATAAAAATCCTTTGCTTCGTTTAATAGCCTTTTATACTCTTCTGACGATAATATTTTCTTTTCATTTACATAATTAATAAGAGCTTCAATATTTTCTGATACATAATACTTTTTTGTAATGCTAGCAAAAGCTGATGTTATACCTCTTAAGATAATGCTATTGACTTCTGATGGTGTTTTGTTGTCAGTTGCAACTTTCAACTTGCTTCTAAGCTTTCTTAAATCCTTCACTGAAACACCTCCGCGTAAATGAAATGCTAATTACTAGTAATTTTTGCCTTTTTATGAAAGGTTTATACAAAAATTGAATATCATATTTTAAAAGTATTGGATATTTTAAGCACGATAACTTAAAATATAGGTAAGTCGTCAGAGAAAAAATAATGAACGGGTAGGTAAAAATGAGAATAAATAAATACATAAGTGAAAAAGGCATTTGCTCTAGGCGAGAAGCTGATAAGATGCTGGAAGAAAAAAGAATAACGATAAATGATAGTGTCGCCCAAATAGGTACCATAGTCAAAGAAGGTGATATTGTAAAAATCGATGGAAAACCACTTAAGAAAAAAGATAAAACTGTTTATATTGCTTTCAATAAGCCAGTTGGGATTGTAAGCACTACCGATAAAAATGAGAAAGATAATATGGTTAACTATATCAATTACCCCAAAAGAATATTTCATATAGGCCGTCTGGATAAAGATTCTGAAGGTTTAATCTTTCTTACCAATGATGGGGATATTGTAAATAAAATTTTAAGGGCAGGAAATAATCATGAAAAAGAGTATCTTGTTACTGTAGATAAACCGATCACTCAAGATTTTTTAGTTAAAATGTCAAATGGCTTACCCATCCTGGGAAAAATCACAAAAAAATGCAAGGTATCCGCAATTTCAAAAACCGTTTTCAAAATAATACTGATTGAGGGTTTGAATAGACAAATAAGGAGAATGTGTGAAGTTTTAGGCTACGAGGTGGTAAAACTAAAACGTATTCGAATCATGAATGTAAAGCTGGAAGATCTACCTATTGGAAGATGGAGATACCTTACAGATGATGAAGTCAGCCATTTGAATAAATTGATTGAAAGGTCCTCTAAAACTGAAGATGCTTCTAAGTAAGTGAAACTTTATTTCATAAGCCTTCGTCTTACATGTAAATTAACAATTGAAAGGAGTCTATCTATGAAAAGGTTTATTGCTTTATTTACCATCATGACACTGCTTTTCAGCATCATGATTCCCTCTGGAGTCTATGCCCAAAGCTCATCAAATATTGACTTATCTGAAGCCATTAAAATCGCAAAAGAAAAATTTGAGTTTGATACAAAGGGTATGGATTTCAATCAAAGCTATAATGAATACGACGGCAAACAAATATGGAGTTTAAATTGGAATACAAACAAAGCTCCTAACAAGTCTATAAGTGTTTCTATTGATGCTGATACTGGAGACATCACAAATATGAACCAATGGGAAGATAACTTAATATCAAGTCCCAAAATACCTAAATATACAAAAGAAGATGCAATAAAAGTTGCTAAAGAATTTGCACAAAAAATGCAACCAGAAAAATTCAAAGAAACAAAGGAATACGAAGATATAAATGTAAGACTATACGGTGACACCTACTACGGAGGGGATACCTACCGAATATCCTTTGTAAGGTACATAAAAGATATACCCTTTATTGATAATAATATAGCAGTAAGTGTAGATAAAAATACATTAAAGGTTAGAACCTATGATTTTAATTGGACCACTACCAGCATGCCTGATGCATCAAAGGCTATGTCAAAAGAAGAAGCAATGAAGATATTCAAAGAAAAGCTTGGTTTAGAACTGAGATATAACATGATTTATAGCCAAAAGCTGAAAAAGAATGTTCCAATATTAGTTTACGCAGCAAAAAACTCAGTTCGTCCTATAGATGCCATCACTGGTGAAGTGCTAAACTACTTAAATTATTATGGTGATCCAAGATTAGCTAGTACAAAAGATGAGCAAGCCAAAGAAGTTAATGGCAACATCACTCCACAAGAACAAAATATTATCGATAAATCTAAAAAATATATAACGAAAGAAGATGCAGTGAAGCAAGCAAAAAAATATATAGCTATACCAGCTGAATATACTCAACAAAATGCAAATATGTATGTAAATTATACAGATAGTAACGCAATTTGGAGTTTAAATTGGAACTATAATGATCAGGCAAAAAACAAATATGGTTATATATCTGTAAATATCGATGCAACCAGCGGCGAAATGACAAGCTTCTATAAAGGTGGAACTGATATAGATACCCCTAATGATAAGAAAAATATATATACAAAAGAACAGGCAAAAAAATTAGCTGAGGAATTTATTGGGAAGATACAACCAGACTTATTAAAGCAAACTGAATACAGAGCAAACCCATACGAATATACAAATCCAGTTGATAAAATTGTCATTCAAAATTTCAATTTTTTAAGAATTGTAAACGGCATCCCTTGCTTAAATGAAGGTGTAAATGCAAGCGTAAGTTTAAAGACAGGTGAAGTTACAAGCTATAACAAAATTTGGTCAAAGGTAAGCTTCCCTGAAATAACTAAAAATATTACATTAGAACAGGCATATGAATCTCTCTTCAAAAACCTTAGTTTTGAATTAAAATACTTTAAGTATTTTGACTACTCAAAGTCATATGGAAATATAATGCCACAAATAAAACTTGCTTATATGATGGAGCCAACATATGAAAATATAGATCCCCAAACTGGTGAAATACTGGACTATAATGGTGATCCAATTAAGCTGAATAAAGATTTAAGCTTTACTGATGTAAAAGGGCATAAATATGAAAATGATATAAATACATTGATCCAAGCAAAAATATTAACCCCTAATTCAGATAAGTTTATGCCAGACAATAAAATATTGCAAAAAGATTTTATTAAAATGCTTATGAAGTCAATAGAACCATCCTATTATCCAATGGCTTCAAGCTCCGACGATTATGATCAATACTATCAGCAAGCTATAAATAAAAGAATACTCTCGTCGAAAGATAAAAGCCCTGAAGCTGTAATCACTAAAAAAGATGCATCTAAGATGCTAATAAGAGCCTTAGGAGTAGGATTTGTAGCTGAAATGAGCAATCTATATGAGCTGACATATAAAGATGCACCTCAAATAGATAAAGCTTATATTGGATACATCGCTATCTCTAGCCAGCTAAAGCTTCTTGAAGGCGAAAATGAATATTTCAATCCATCAAGAGAATTAACCAAAGGAGAATTCGCTTCCATCCTTGTTAAATTCCTAAAAGTAGATACATTACCACAAGAATAACAAAAAGCTCCCTTTGGCCGTCCTTAGTAAAATAGTATTTGAACGAAATATGGCGTAGCGTAAAAGCTATGCCATTTCTTCATGTATCGGGTTATTCAGTTACGGCAGAATCCCCACCAAATCATTCAGAATAGTTGGTGTAAGCCCCGTTAAGTCTGTGTACTGTTTGCACTTGCGAATAAACCGTTCCACATCTTCGGTGTGCTGTTCCTGTTCGTCCAGCTCGGCTTGCCACTGTTCCAGCCCGCTTTCCAAGTCAGTCGGTTCTGCTTCGTAATCGTTGGACAATTCTTCAAAACGAATATCACTCAATTTTCCATTTACATTATCCTCATACATACGTTTGAACATCTTGGACAATTCAATGATACGCCGTTCAGCTTGTGCAATCTGCTTGCGCCGGAAGGCGGTAGGTTTTAAAGTTGATGGTATGTCCAAGATATTCTTTGCGCTCCAAAAACTCTTTTCAGGAAAGAGAACACAAGTCATTTAAACTAATGATTTTACTGCCTTTACTTTCATAATAGCGCAGCATTTCGTCAATTTTCCTTTTATCATAACTTGTAATGCAATCTGATAATACATTAACGCTATAACTTGCTTTGCGTAAGTTGTAACAGGTTGATTTAACACAAGCAACAGCATCTGCTCCTGTTATGTAGAAATCACATATTTCATTTTTACTGATAAAGTCTGTAAATTCTTCACTGCTTAATGCATTTCCTTTGTATTTTGTAAAAATATTTTCTGATACTATTTTCAAGTCTGAAGCTAATTCAGACCCATATGTATTGGGTTTAAAAGTCCTCGTGCCGGCTGATAAATTTTCATGCCTTATATAAATAACATGAATATTATTATTGACTGCCCAATCAATAGCTTTATTGATATTGTCAATAATATCCTTATAATTCTTTGTTATATCATTTTGAATATCAATTATTACTAAGGCTTTTTTCTGCATAGTGTCTCCTCCTGATAGGTAGATTGATTTGTTTGCTTTTTTATTGTACCATGTAATTGTTGACAACAGTATGACAACAATCTATAATGATAAAAAGAAATTTTGAAAGGCGGCTATCAGATGAAAGTTGACAGGCTTGTTAGCATTATTATGATACTCCTTGATAAAGAGCGTATAGGCGCACAGGAGTTAGCAGATATGTTTGAAGTTTCACCCCGCACAATCTACCGCGACATAGACACTATCAACATGGCGGGCATTCCTGTTCGCTCAACATCGGGCGTGGGCGGCGGCTTTGAAATCATGCAGAAATACAAGATTGATAGAAAGGTTTTTTCGACTGCCGACCTTTCAGCTATCTTGATGGGGCTTTCCAGTCTTTCCAACATGATACGAGGTGATGAACTGGTAAACGCCCTTGCGAAAGTCAAGAGTTTTATCCCCACCGATAGAGCGAAAGACATTGAATTAAAAGCAAATCAAATATATATAGATTTAAGTCCGTGGATGGGCAACAGGAACATACAACCATATTTAGAAATTATCAAAACAGCTTTGCAGGAAAGCAAGCTATTGACCTTTGAATATACAGACCGCTACGGAAATAAAACCGCACGAACAGCCGAGCCGTATCAGCTTGTATTGAAAAGTAGTCATTGGTATTGGCAAGGGTATTGCCATAAAAGAAATGATTTTCGCCTATTCAAACTATCCCGCACATCAAACCTACAAATACAAGAGGAATTTTTTACGCCACGAGATTATCAAAAACCGCAGTTAGATTTTACTGATATTTTGGCAACTATGCAAACAAAAATCAAAATTCGTATTCATAAATCTGTCATGGACAGGGTACTTGATTATTGCACTTATGAACACTTTTCGCCTGACGGCAATGAGCATTACATTGTTAGTTTTCCTTTCATAGAGAACGAATACTACTACAATATTCTTTTCAGTTTTGGGGATAAATGCGAGTGTTTAGAGCCGTTACATATCCGCACAGAAATGAAGCGTAGAATACATGATATAGCTACCATATACGAAAACTAGAACAAGGAGTCTATTCTCATATTCACAATACCTTATGGTCGCTATATTGTGCCATTTCGTTGTTTCCGCTAAACGGCAAGCAGGGCAAGTGTATTGACACTTGCACATTTACTTGGCAGTATAGCCCATAAACAATATAGTTTTCTTATACTGTCTTATGCAGGACTGCCTTTAGGGAGCTTTTTATTATATCGTATTTTTATTCTATTGAGGATGTACAATGAGGGCATCTTTTGGCATCTATATGTATGTCACTATAGCAATATGGACAATGCTTGGTTGATAAAACAGCAACAGGCTCTTCCTGCTTCTTTTTTGTGAAACGGTTCAATTGCTTTATAACAATAAAAATTGACATGGCTATAATTAAAAAATCTATAATATTATTAATGAACATGCCATAATTCAATGTTCCAACTCCTGCAGCCTTTGCTTCATCTATTGTTTTAAAACTTCCATTTCCAAGAACTATGAATAAGTTAGAAAAATCAACTTTGCCCATAATCAAGCCTATTAAAGGCATTACAATATCATTTACTAATGAAGTTACTATTTTGCCAAAAGCTCCTCCAATAATAACACCAATTGCTAAATCAATCACATTGCCTTTCATGGCAAAATCTTTAAATTCCTTCAACATAAAGAATTCCTCCTCTTTAGTAAGTTTATTTATATCATATCATATTTATTGTGTTTTGTAAGAAACCCATAGGAACTTATTACATAATAAAAACACTATGCGTAAACATAGTGTTTAATAATTGATGCAACTAAGCCTATAAGCCGGGTCCTGTCATGGACGATCATCTATCTAGGCCTGTTGTTACCAGCAGGCTCAAGCGACCTTACCCGGGAGAAGAGCGGGCAGCTCTTTATCTAGTATAGCAATACTCTGCTATCTAGACCATCTCCTCTATTTGGTCTTGCTCCAGATGGGGTTTACATAGCCGACTAGTTACCTAGCCGCTGGTGAGCTCTTACCTCGCCTTTCCACCCTTGCTCTTTGTTTTCGGCGCTAGCCGATAACAGGTTAGCGGTATCTCTCTGTTGCACTATCCTTGGAGTCACCTCCACCGGGTGTTACCCGGCATCCTGCCCTATGGAGCCCGGACTTTCCTCATATAAAGCTATTTCCCTAAAGGGAATAAACTTCATCCGCGATCATCCAGCTTAGTTGCATTAAATATTCTTAATAAATTTAATGTCGACCTTGTTATTATATATAGTTTTCATTGTTTCGTCAACTATAGTTTTATTCCTGATAAGTAAATTACTTACTAGAAGCATCATTCATCTTATCGTTATACATAAGTATCCTTCCACAGTTCTGGCATCTAATTAATTCTTTATTGGCTTTTACCTTTTCGTAGTCTAATGCTCCTATCTCTATCTT